>DAIETB010000066.1:0-7413 GCA_027345925.1 Sulfuriferula sp. | reverse complement strand
ACTTGCTTAATGAGCTGCATGTGCTCGCCGACAGCGACGCGGAACTCATAGACACTACTTTGCTGATACATCCAGCCGTATTGACCGATTTTCTCGATTATAACGATTTTCTCGATGTCGCGGACGCGGCCGCGTCCGAACCCGAATTCGGCGACCAGTTTCAGGTGGCGAGTTTTCATCCGCAATTTCAGTTTGCCGGAACCGGCGTCGATGATATCGAAAACTATACCAATCGCTCGCCGTACCCGATGCTGCATCTGTTGCGCGAAGAGAGCGTGGAACGGGCGGTAGCCGCGTTTCCGGAAGCCGAACAGATTTATCAGAAGAATATGCTCACATTACGTCAGTTAGGGCATGCCGGCTGGCTGCGGCTATTCGCTGCCGGGACTTAAGCGTTATTCGACTGATAAGAAAAAGCGTCGGCGTAGAATTCGTTTTCCGGCAGTCCGTGTGCGATGCACGCCGCCTGCGCAGCTTCGACCATGGCGGGCGCGCCACAGGCGTAAACCTGATAGCCGGACAAATCGGGGAAATCCTGTATCACTATGTCGCTGACCCGTCCGGTACGGCCCGGCCAGTCATCGCTCGCCGCGGGGGACGACAGTACGGGGATGAAGGTGAAATTGGGATTTTCCTCCTGCCAGCGGGAGGGCGTCTGCGGCAGGTATAAATCGCGTAATTCGCGCGTTCCCCAATACAGCACCATTTCCCGATTCAAATGATGATGCAGCGCATGCGCTATCATCGACTGAACGGGGGCGTAGCCGGTGCCACCGGCAATGAAAATAATGGGTTTGTTGCTGTCTTCGCGCAGAAAAAAATTGCCCAGCGGACCTTCTATGCGCACTATATCCTTTTCTTTCATTGTGTTAAATACATGCTCGGTATACTCGCCGCCGGACACGTAACGGATATGCAATTGCAAAAACGTATCGTCATGCGGCGGATTGGCAAGCGAAAAACTGCGGCGCTTGCCGTTTTTGAGCAAGATGTCGATATATTGGCCGGCGAGGAATTGCACCCGTTCGCTGGCAGGCAGCTTGAGATATAATCCCATTACATCGTGTCCCAGTTTGTCCATTTTATGGATGCGCGCGGGCAGCGTTTTAATCTGGATATCCTTGGCGGCGCCGACTTCGCGGCATTCTATCGTTATGTCGTTCATCGCCGAAGCGACGCAGAATAAAGCCTTGCCGGCATTGATATCGGCGTCGGTCAAAGTTTTGGACTGAAATTCGCCGTAATCGATTTCTCCGCTCAATACTGTGCCTTTACAGGTGCCGCAGGCGCCGTTGCGGCAGCCGTAAGGCAACATAAAACCCAAACGCAGGGCGGCGGCGAGGATGGTTTCGTCGTCTTCCGCGATAAATGTATGCCCACTGGGCTGGATGGTGATTTGATGCGGCATAAAAGTCCTTCGGTTAAACGGGTGCTGATTATCGGTTGCGGTGATGTCGGATTGCGCACGGCAAAATTGCTATTATCGCATTATCGGCTATACGGTCTGGTTCGATCAACCGATAAGGCGGCAGAACTCCGTGCAATGGGCATCATACCCATCGTAGCCGATCTCGCCAAACGCGACAGTTTAACGCGAATCGGAGCAATTGCCGATGTGGTTTTGCATTTCGCGCCGCCTCCCGCGCTCGGCGAAATCGACTCGAATACGCGGAATCTGCTGGCGGCGCTGGCGCGACGGAGAAAATTGCCGCAGCGACTGGTCTATATCAGCACCAGCGGCATCTACGGCGACTGCGGCGGCGACTGGGTGAGCGAAACGCGTACGCCGCAACCCGTTACCGCACGCGCCGTCAGGCGACTGGATGCGGAATCCCGGATACGCCGCTTTAGCAGGCGTACCGGCGTAAGTGCGTGCTTGCTTCGCGTTCCCGGAATTTATGCCGCGGAACGCTTGCCGCTGGCCAGAATCGAGCGCGGCACGCCGGTTTTGCGGGCGGAAGATGACGTATATACCAATCATATTCATGCCGACGATCTGGCGCTGCTGGTGCGGGCCGGTATGACACGCGGTGGCAGTGCGCGAATTTTCCATGCCAGCGATGACAGCGAACTTAAAATGGGCGAGTATTTCAATTCGGTTGCGCGGGCGTTCGATTTGCCTGCTCCCCCGACGATTTCCCGCCAGCAGGCACAACAAACGTTGCCGACGAATTTATTATCCTTTATGAGTGAATCGCGCCGTTTACTGAATACACGGATAAAAACCGAATTGCGAATCCGGCTCAAATATGCGCGGGTGGAAGATTTTTTGACGGTTTGCACCCGGTTGCATACCTTCGATTGAGCATGCTTCATCGCAGTGCGGCCCGAGCCGACACCCAGCACTCGACTTCGGCCGCGCCTGCTTTTAACAATGCCCGGCTGAGGCTGTCGAGACTGCTGCCTGAAGTCATGACGTCGTCGATGATGGCAATGCGCTTGTCGGCAACTTTTTCCGGGCAGATGAATGCATTGCGCAAATTCGACCGGCGCTGGTCGACCGACAGCGTGGTCTGTGGCGCGGTATCGCGCACGCGTCGGCAGGCGGTTTCCAGTAGCGGTATGTGTAATTGCCGTGCGATGCGGCGGGCCAGCAGCAGCGATTGGTTAAACCCGCGTTCGCGCAAGCGTTGCGGATGCAGCGGCATGGCGACCAGCGCATCGGGTAGCGCGCCGGCTGACGCGAGAGCGATGAGCGGTGCAGTGAGAATATCGATCAGGGCGAATTGCTGGTGGTATTTTAATGCGCCGATGAGTCTGTCCAGAGGAAAGCGATAGGTATAAGCCGCGAGGCAATGTTTGAATCGGGGCGGATGTGTCAGGCAGGCGCCGCAAATTTCGCCGGAACCCGGGTCGGGAAGTTTTGTGTCTGACGGTGCGCCCGAGGCGGAGGGGTGTGCGCACACCGGACAAGCGGGTTCTCTGTGTAAAGGTAAGTCTGCCAGGCACGCATCGCATAGCGCGTGAGCCCCCGCCGCAATATTGCATAAAAGGCAGTTTTGCGGAAAGAAGGTCCGATTAAAATTTAATCCGCTGTTTAATATTAACTGTCTCAAGATTGACTATCCGTGCCATTTTATACAAAATACGGCTTTAATTATAATGGAGCGGCTGGATGGCGACCAAAACAATTACTGCCGCACAATCTTTGTTTTCGGCCCGGCTGTTTAATATCGCCAGCATCGTTGCAACGGTCATTGCCCCTTTGCTCATGGTCTGGATCGCTATTTCGATATTCGTTTATTCGTCGGTCGCCTATCATCCCAATCCGCGTACGGTGTATTACAACCGCATTTCGGGCTACCGGTTTTATGGGGTTGCAGGAACCATGGTGGTTTTCGGGCAACCGATCAACAGTTTTTTTCATGGCTGGCACGGGATACTCGTAATTTGGCTGATTATGGTCGCAGTTGTCGTGCCTTGGGGGTTGTGGGACATTATCCGCGCTGGCCGCGAAAACTGGCAAGATATAACTATAGAGGTGGATAATCCATGAATGATTTGACTCAACCGGTTGCCGGATTGGCGGCCTGGCGCGTTGCCGAGGTGGAAGCCTTGTTCGCTTTGCCGTTCAACGACCTGATTTATCGTGCGCAACAGGTGCATCGCGCGCATTTCGATGCCAACCGCATCCAGCTTTCGACCTTGTTGTCGATCAAGACGGGCGGCTGTTCGGAGGATTGCGGTTATTGCCCGCAGGCCGCGCGCTACGATACCGGGGTGGAAAACGAAGGTTTGCTGCCGATGACCGATGTACTGGAAGCGGCTCGCGCCGCCAAGGCGGCAGGCGCTACCCGGTTCTGCATGGGCGCCGCGTGGCGCGGCCCCAAACAACGCGATCTGGACCCGGTGCTCGACATGGTGCGCGAAGTCAAGGCGCTCGGCCTGGAAACCTGCGCCACGCTGGGGATGCTGCGAGACGGGCAAGCCGAGCAGCTCAAGGCTGCCGGGCTGGATTATTACAATCACAATCTCGATACCGCGCCCGAATTTTACGGCGAGGTCATTACCACGCGCACTTACCAGGATCGCCTCGATACGCTGGAGCGGGTACGCGGCGCCGACTTGCATGTCTGTTGCGGCGGCATAGTCGGAATGGGCGAATCGCGCACCCAGCGCGCCGGCCTGATCGCGCAATTAGGCAATCTCGATCCGCAGCCCGAATCGGTACCGATCAATATGCTGGTGCGCGTCGAAGGCACGCCGCTGGAAGAAACCGAAGCCCTCGATCCGCTGGAATTCGTGCGTACCATTGCGGTCGCGCGTATCGTGCTGTCTAAAAGCTATGTCCGGTTATCGGCAGGGCGCAGTCAAATGGCGGAATCCGTCCAGGCTTTGTGTTTCCTCGCCGGCGCCAATTCGATTTTTTACGGCGAAAAACTGCTGGTTACCGGCAACCCGGACGTTAACCGCGATCGCGCTCTGCTGGCCAAATTAGGGATACAGGCGCAAGACATTCCGGTAAGTCAGTAGGATGCCGGCATGAGTCTGGCGGCTCTGGACCGGCTGCGCAAACAGCTCGATGCGCTGAGCGGGCAAGGTTTGCTGCGGCAACGCCGCCTGCTGCAAAGCGCGCAAGGGGTGCGTATCCGAGTCGACGACCGCCCGCTATTGTCGTTTTGCAGTAACGATTATCTCGGCCTGGCGCAGCATCCGGCCCTGTCGGCAGCCGTACGGGACGCATTGCCGCAAATGGGCACCGGCGCCGGCGCTTCCCATCTCATTACCGGGCATCATGCTGCGCATCACGCGTTCGAGCAGGCGTATGCGCAATTTGCCGGTTTTCCGGCGGCATTGCTGTTTTCCAGCGGATACATGGCCAACCTCGGTATCGTCACGGCGTTAGTCGGCCGTCACGGCGAGATCTTTGCGGATAAATTGAATCATGCTTCGCTCAACGATGCCGCCCTATTGTCCCGAGCCAAATTCAGCCGTTATGCGCACAACGATATGGCCGCGCTGGAGCGGCTGTTGAGGGCGAGCCGGGCGGAGGAAAAAATCGTCGCGGTCGACGCCGTATTCAGCATGGACGGCGATCTGGCCGATTTGCCCGGGATACTCCAGTTATGCGAGGTCCACGACGCGTGGCTGCTGGTCGACGACGCGCACGGCTTCGGTGTGCTGGGAGCAAACGGCCGCGGCGCTTTAGCGCATTTCGGTCTCGATTCTCCGCGCATCATTTATATGGCGACGCTGGGCAAAGCAGCCGGCGTATCCGGTGCCGTGGTCGCGGCGCAGCACGATGTGATCGTCTGGCTGGTGCAGAAAGCGAAAACCTATATCTACACGACGGCGACGCCGCCGATGTTGTCCGCTGCCTTATTGACCAGTCTCGCGCTGATTGCGGGAGCGGACGACCGGCGGGTGCATCTGCGTCAATTAATCGTGCAATTACGCCAGGGTCTGCATAGTCAGGGCTGGGCGCTATGCAATAGCGAGACTGCCATACAGCCCGTAATTATCGGCGGCAATGCGGCTACTCTCGCCCTCAGCGACCGTCTGCTGGCGCAAGGCATACTCGTTCCGGCGATACGGCCTCCCACCGTACCCCGCCATGCCGCCCGTTTGCGGATTTCTCTGTCGGCGGCGCACGGCGCAGCCGACGTGGCGCAATTGCTGGCGGCGTTGGCGGCCGCCGCATGACGATCGAGACCGATAATCTGGTTTTTTTACACGGCTGGGGCATGCACAGCGGCGTGTGGAATGCGACGGCCGAGCGGCTGTCTGCACGGTTTAATGTCACTGCTGTTAATTTGCCGGGTTACGGCGGCAAGGCAAGCGTCGCGCCCTATACGCTGGAAACCCTGGCCGCAAGCATTGCGGCGGAACTGCCGCCGGTATTCGATCTGTGCGGCTGGTCGCTGGGCGGACAGCTTGCCTTGACGCTGGCGCGGCTACTGCCGGATCGAGTGCGGCGTCTGGTGCTGGTCGGAACCAACCCCTGCTTTACCCGGCGACCCGATTGGCCGTGCGCGATCGAAGCTTCTGTACTGGAAAGTTTTTCTTGCGATCTGACGGAGCGCTACGAGGCGACGCTAAAGCGCTTTCTTGCTTTGCAGGTTCACGGCGATGCCGCGGCGAGGCAGACGCTGGCGCATTTGAGAGGTTTATTATTTGCACAGGGCAAGCCGGATGGCATAGTATTAAGCAACGGGCTGGATATTCTGCTGAATAGCGACCTGCGCGGAGAGATCGCCGGTATAGCCGTTCCGGCTCTGGTAATGCACGGAGGTTCCGATCGACTGGTACCGGTCTGCGCTGCGGAATGGTTGGCGCAAACCCTGCCCCAAGGCAGATTGCAGCGGTTTTCCGGCGCGTCGCATGCTCTTTTTTTATCGCATCACGCCGAATTCGATGCGGCGATAATTGATTTTTTGCAAGAGCAGTATTGAGATCTTTGCATATTTGCCGGGCTCGCTACATCATGCAAAGGTTTCGTTGAAAGGTTAAGGTATGTCAGAAAGGCCTGAAGGTATTTCGGGAGTTGACAAGCGTCTGGTCAGATTGTCTTTTGAGCGCGCAGCAAACAGCTATGATGCACACGCCGTTCTGCAGCGCGAGATAGCCGACAGGATGATGGCTCGGCTCGATTATATCAAGCACCAGCCGAAAACTTTGCTCGATGCCGGTGCAGGTACCGGTTTTGGCACGCAAGGTCTACGCAATCGCTATCCGGATGCAGGCGTCATTGCGCTGGATCTGGCTGCAGCGATGCTCAAGATTGCCAACCCGACCCAGAATCTTTGGCAAAAAATGCGGCGGCGTTCGAATGTCTATAGCGTATGCGGCGATATCGACGCTTTACCGCTAAAAACGTCCTGCGTCGATATGATATGGTCCAGTCTGGCGTTGCAGTGGTGCAACGACCTGAACGTCAGTTTTGCCGAATTGTACCGGGTGCTGGCGCCGGGCGGTCTGCTGATGTTCGCGACCTTCGGGCCGGATACCCTGAATCAGTTGCGCAGCGCTTTTGCAAGCGTGGACGGCTATACGCACGTCAACCGTTTCGTCGATATGCACGATATCGGCGACGTATTGATAAGCGCCGGTTTTAACGCGCCGGTGATGGATATGGAATATATTACGCTGACTTATACCGATCTCAAGACCATGCTGCACGAATTAAAAGCGATCGGCGCGCACAATGTAACCGATGGTCGAAATCCCGGATTGACCGGTCGAGAACGCTGGCGGAATCTGGAAGCCGCTTTCGAACAGTTTCGAACCAACGGACGACTGCCTGCGACCTATGAAGTGATTTACGGCCATGCCTGGATAGATCAGAAAATACCGCGCGCAATCCGTAGCGCCGAAGGTTATCAGGTCGTGCAGATGAATTTGCGCGGCAATTCAATCAAGCCGGCGCCCAGATAACCGATGCCGCGTTCGTATTTTATTACCGGAACGGATACC
>DAIETB010000068.1:0-5659 GCA_027345925.1 Sulfuriferula sp. | reverse complement strand
CGCGCCCGCGGTAAACAGCGTAATCGTGCTCGGGGTTTTGCGGCGCAATTCGGCCATCGCCTGGATTACCGTCTGCCAGATCGGCAAGCCGTTGATGACAAAGGATTCGTACGAACACCAGAGCGAGCGCCCGCCGAACAGCGAAACCGCTGCGGCCAGGCCGGCGCAGGCGTCTTCGTTGAGCGGTTCGTATACTTGACCGGTCGGACCCTGGAAATACAGTTCGTCGACCGTAGGATGGCGTATCGTCAACGCTTTATTAATGTTCGCCATCGCCGACGCTTCGTTGCCGTCGGCATTGGTGACGATAAAACGCGGGTCGCGTTTGCCGACGACGCCCACCACTTCGCCGAAGGCGGTGGTCGGAATTTTATTTTCCTTACCGATTTCGAATTCAGTCAGCGGCAATTGACCCAGGTCGGGGATCGCCAGCTCGAATTCCGTCACCACGGTTTTGGCCGCCGGACCGCCGCCTGCATGTCGGAAATTCTCGCGCACCAGCTCCCATGCCGCCGCCGACAAAGCGCGGCGCTGCAAGCCGGCTTTGACATCGTCGCTCTCCAGCGTGTGGTGCGCGTAAAGATTATGCGATTTGGAACCGGTCGCATGTACGCCGGTACCTTTCAGCTGCTTGAGAATCAGTACCGACAACTCGCCGTTCAGCGCATGTTGCGCCGCCGCCGCCGAAGCTTTGAGCACCGCGCCGGCAAACGCCACGCGCTGTTTCCAGGCAAACAGCGAACTGTCGACATACGCGCCCGACTGATTCCGGTCGTCGTATTCCTTGGCATCGACCAGATAAACGTGCTTGAAACCGTGCGCCTTCCAGTAGGCGACCATTCTGTCGTTATCCCAGGTCGACACCATGCTGTGATGTTCCTGCGAATAGCCGTTCCACACCAGTATCGGCAGAAAATTCGTGGCTTGCGGATAAGCGGTATTAAAATGTCCCATCGCGCTCATTATGTAAGGTTCGCCCAGCCCGCCGTCGCCTATCGTCACCGGAAACAGTTTGCCCGGATGCAGCAAAGCGCCGGCCATGGCGAAATGCTGCCCCTGGCCCAGCGGGCCGGCGGGCGCGAGCAACCCGGGAATGGCGCCGGAAAGATGGCCCAGCAGGCCGTGCGTTTCGCGAAAACGCTCGCGCATGTCCTGCACGGTATTGATGCCCATATTTTCGAGCGACGTATCCAGGAACATCGCGCTATAAAAACCGGGGGCATGATGCCCCACTTCGGTAACGATATTAGTATGCCCCAGCATCACCATCGCAGCGTAGGCCTCGGCGCTGCTGGCGAAGCCGCCCGGATGACCCGACGATTTGGCGCCGGTGACCTGTAATGTCAAATAACGCAGGGCATCCGCCATCAATAAGGTTTGATAAGCCGCATTGTCATCGTCGGCCTTCGTTACTCCCGCAACGTTTGCGGACAAACACGCATTCGCTCCGTAACGCTCGAAATCCGGCATGGATTCGACAAAATACTGGATGCCGTGACAAAATCGGGGCATATCCGGACTGGGTTCAATTACCTTATGACTAGCGCTCACTTTTATCCTTTGGGCAGTTACAGTTAACTATGGGTTATCCCGGCGCATGACCGTTATAAATTTGAATTTTAATGGGCGATGGCTCGCCTGATTGACGTAGAATAGTAACAAAGCACCTTTGGAATAGCAATGTCGTTCGTCCCTATCGGCAATCATGGAGAAACGGATGCGTATGCGCACAGCACGACTAATCGCCTCAGCAAGCTTGACCCTGCTCGCCTGGATAGCAACGGCGCAAGCCGATATGCCGCAGATTACCGGAAAGCCGGTACTGGACACCCCCGCACTGCTGGCATGGCCCCTCGATTCCCGCGACACGGTACCTACGCTGCACGATCCGGATTCCAATGTTCTCTATGATTTGCACGGTCAAATCGACGCCTGCGATCTTGTATTGTCCACCGAAGGCAATTATCACATGGTATTGCGCGACATCTGGCCGCTGGTACTGCAAAAATTAACAGCTGAACACGTCGCCTGGCACAATGTCCTCTATACGACCAGTCCTCCCGTTTTTATTCCGCAACTGAAAAACGGAACGGTGCAGTTCGACAACCTGAACATGAATTGCCGCCCCAGCGTAGCCGTAGGTTCTAAAACGGTGATAGACAAACTCGTCGCCGATGGATACGCAGAGGGCAAACCGGTGCCCTTGTACCAGGATCGGGGCGATGTAATTCTCGTCAAAAAAGGCAATCCCAAACACATCGAATCGGTCTGGGATTTGGGCAGAGCGGGTGTACATCTGGTAACGCCTAACCCTGAAGGTGAACCGGGAGCCTATATAAGTTACCGTAACGCGATCTACAATATCGCCAAAGCCGACAAAAATCCCCCGCCCGGCTGGACAGCCGAAAAACTGATCGACGTAATATTTAACGGAACGAGCGGCGACCGGGACAAATGGTTGACCGGCTATCGCATCCATCATCGGGACGAACCTTGGTCGGTGGCTTACGGCAAAGCCGACGCAGCGGTCATTCTGTATCATCTCGGACGCTATACCGCAGAGACTTTCCCCGCGCTTTTCGATATCGTGCCGCTCGGCGGTACGACTAGCAATCCGCAACCGCTGCCCGGAACCAAAGTCGATGTGCGCTATGTCGCCGCAATCAAGGGCAACTGGTCGCCCAGGCAAAAAAAAGCTCGCGATATATTAATAAATATCCTGTTATCGGATAGTTTCACTCAAGCCCTGGAACGACGCGGCCTTAAACGGCCGCCGGGTTTTACTGAAGCCTCTCGGCCTTAAGGGGTACGCCCGCTCGTTGCATTTTCTTCGACATCGCGACTTTCAAATTTCAATGCGTATCAGACAAACGCAGTTAAATCTTGACGCAAAGTCTCTCAGCGTTTTTAATACGGTCTGATTGTACTATTTACTCTTACAAAGCGCATTGCTTTACCTTAAAATTTCGAGGAGAAACGGATGAATGTTACTGATGCCATAAAATTGCGCCGCGCGGTCAAAAACTTCGATCCCGAACATCGCCTGAGCGACACGGAGGTCGATACGCTGATGTCGGTAACCCTGCTGTCACCGACCGCATTCAATATTCAGAACTGGCGTTTTGTTCAGGTCAAGGATAAGGCGCTGCGTCAGGAAATCCGCAAAGTGGCATGGGATCAGGCGCAAGTAACGGACGCTTCGCTGCTGCTCGTTGTATGCGCGGACCTCAAGTCCTGGGAAAAGGACCCCGCCAGATATTGGCGCAATGCCGCGCAACCGGTGCAGGATTTTATGGTTCCAGCTATCCATGATTATTATGTCGGTCGCGACCGCGTACAACAGGACGAGGCGATGCGCTCCTGCGGTATCGCCGCCATGGCCTTGATGCTGCAGGCCAAGGAAATGGGTTACGATTCCTGTCCCATGGACGGATTCGATTTTAACGCCGTAGGCAAACTGGTCAATCTTCCTGCCGATCACGTCATCGCAATGATGCTGGCTATCGGCAAAGGCATTAAAGAGCCCTGGCCCCGCGGCGGCCAGCTTCCACTGAATGAAGTGCTGATTACCGATAAATTTCCCGCAGACGGCAAAATTTGAGATTTCCGTTACTTCTCGTTATCACCTGAAATCATTTCGGCAAGAATTAAACTTGCCCGAATTTGAACATAATTTCGTGTATTCCGCACCGGAATGGGATATCCCGTTCCGACGGGATGCCGCAATTTCCACTCGGTAATGCTTTCCAGGCCTGACGATCGGGCTTTTCCCCTTCCCCGTTACTGCCCACAATCTTTAAGTATCAGACTTTACTGTTGTTTTTCATCCGCAGTCAAAGAAAAAATTCATTCTTTCTGCCGGAAAAACATGCTGACAAACAAAATCTCCAATACATTCAAAGCACCAAAAACCGGTTAAAAAAGAGTCAAATTATTTTTTAAAAAATAATTGCGCATATGGCATATTATCTGCTTATAATGTAGGTGTTGCACTTACAACATGGGGTCGCTGAAGAGTACGTTACCTAGCCTGCTCCAGTCAGGGCTTGTAATGCTTTAATAACTAACGTTTTAAAGAACATCCGACATCATGCGCAAGAAGCAACAAAATTTTGACGTTCAATTTAACAAGGAGTCTTTAAATGAATAAATTTTTAAAACCAGCAACTCTGGCTTTTGTGTTATTTGCAGCAGCAACCGGCGCCCAGGCGCACGGCATGCATGTCGATAACGAAGCCAACGCTTCCGCCAAGAATGAAACTGTTATCGGCGGCGTCATCCAGCACAATACTATCGAAGCCATCGATGCCGATGACGGCCCCAACTGCTACACCCCCGATCCTGTTCTCCCGGAAGCCGGGACTTTGTCCATGATGGCTGTTGGACTGGGCCTGATCGGCCTGCGCTTACGTCGTAAAAGCAAGTAATCGCTAAACACGTCCCGGCTTATGTCTCGCCGGGACTAGATTGAAGTACATATTTAGGCCACGATTTTCGTTTTCCAGCTCCTTGAGCTTCATCATCTAGGCTTCCATGCCACCAAATTTGGCACACCATATTTAAAATCTGGCAAAACCCGTACCATGCTCGCAGCATAAAGCCGACTCTGGCATACCGCCGTCGGACTGCAAATATCTACATAATGTGACTGTCGGCATAGCGGGGCATCTTCATGTAAAAAAATCCTCAAATCGCATTTTAAGTAAATTCTACTTTTATTCGTCGGGGCGATTGCCATTCTAATTTGAACTTCCCAATTTACCAGTAGATAGTTTGCGAAATGCATCCATCATCTCACTTACCGTGAACAGATTGTGAATGGCAACGGTGTATAGATAAGCTAGAAAGGCGCAAAGCCTTATGGGTCTTGGTGGGATGGGCTCACTCGAACATGCGCCGCAGCCCTTATAAATTGTGGGTTAGGTAATTTTCAGCCATCAATATACCAACAAATGTACCAACACTGTCGATGGCTCGCTCAAGCGACATAAACACTTTTTCCCTCGTCCTGATAACTCTGGTAAACATGTTCGAATACTGCTGAGCATTTCGATTCGTAGATTTCCTTCGAGTATGCGCGCGGCAGACCTTCGTCGAGTGCGTTTTCAATTTCGATTTTTACGCGGGCACGGGTGGAGATTTTTTGCCGCCAGCCCAGCACAAGTAACTTGCGCAGTTTTTCCAGCAGTTGGCGTGCGATCTTTTTGACTTCTTCGCGCTCTTCAGTGGTGAGTACCGGTGCGGGACGGGTGAGAATGTCGAAAATAGTTTGCTCCTCCTCGGACATGTTCTCACGTACATGGCGCATCTGCTCTTCTGAAAGAATAGCGGTCAGCGCCAGCAACTCCTTGAACGTCTCCTCGATATTGCGGCTGCCCGAGTTGTAGCTTTCGATCAACTCCTGAAATTTTTCCAGATAATCTGCACGTGTCGGGTTAAGGCGCATCATGCGTTCAAGTTGCGCGCGCACCGCTGCCTTCAACCGTTCGACATCGGTATTGGTCGGCTTTTTGTTCTCGAAGCGTTTGCGCAACGCCTCAAAGTTGATTTTGGAAAGGTCGATCTGTCCGTAAGCCGAAGTCGTTTGCCGAATCTGGAATGGCTCTGCTGCGATAGATTCGTCCAGCAAATCATGAATGCCCTGCATGATGTGCGATAT
>DAIETB010000036.1:0-5265 GCA_027345925.1 Sulfuriferula sp. | reverse complement strand
CGATGCCGGCGTCACGCATCTGCTCTGTGCGGTTGGCGCAGGGGCGGTCGATACCGAAATCGTACAGGAATCCCTCCATTGCATCGCCGAGGAAGTTATGCCGGCGTTGCGCGACTAAGGACGAATCCCAATGCGCATTGTCGTCACCGGCAGCAACAGCCATCTGGCACAGGCATTACTGCCGCTGTTATGCGCTGCCCCCGGCATCGAGCGGATAACCGGCATCGATATTCACCCTACCCGATTCAGGCACGACAAATTCCAGGCGATACAAGCCGATTTAAGAGACGCCGATTTGATGCACCTTCTCAACGGACACGATGCGCTGATTCATCTGGCGTTTGTCGTATTGCGCGGCAAGATTTCCCTGTCCGTGATGCGCGCTATCAATCTCGACGCTTCGATGCGCTTGTTCGACGCCGCAGCCGTATCGGGAATCGCCCGGATCATCCATCTCTCCAGCGCTTCCGTTTACGGCAACGGTGCGAATCTGACCGAAAGCGCCGCGTTCGATCCGCTACCGGGATTCGTCTATGCGGAACATAAAGCCGCGCTGGAAATCTGGCTCGCGGCGCATCATCCGCAGGTAATCTGCCTGCGCCCGCATATCATACTCGGCCCGCAAGCGCAGCCCTTGCTGATCAATATCCTGCGCATGCCGTTTTACATAAAACTGCCCGACCCGCAACCGCTGTTGCAATGCATACACGAAAACGATGTCGCGCGCGCGATCGTACTCGCCCTTAAAGACGCTGCGGCAGGCGCTTACAATCTCGCGGCAGACCCGAGTTTCAGCCTGCGCGCAGCGATCCGGCGACGCCACCGTTACGCTATAGCGTTACCTTTCCCTCTGGCCCGTGCAAGTCTGGATCTGGCTTGCAAAATTACCGGCGTCGGCGGCGAAGCCGGTTGGATAGACGGCGCGCACCGCGACCTGACTCTCGATTGCGGCAAAGCCGGGCGCGAACTGGGATGGCGTGCTGAGATCGATACGGAAGAGATGCTAATGCCTGCTTAAATGGAAGGCTAGCCCCCAATAGAACTTGCATTAATAAATGAATTGTGCATACAATTGTACGCATGGATATTGAATTCGACTCTGCAAATGCGCTGCTCAATCCGCTTAATCATGATGGAGTGACATTTAATGAAGCCAAGCCCGTCCTGCTGGATCCTTATGCGTTAACACACGAAGATGCCGATGCCCAAAACGAAGCGCGGTTCGTAACGTTAGGTATGGGAGGCAAAGGACGCATTTTGGTCGTAGTATGGGCGCAACGCGGCGAAAATTTGCGCCTGATTTCCGCCTGGAAAGCAAACCAATCGCAAAGGAGGCATTATGAACAACAATTCTGATTCCCTGTTCGAACAATACGGCGCTATGGATTTTACCGAAGCCAAACCGGTAAGCGAGATTCCCTTGCTTGCCAAGCTGCAAGCTGCACACGGCGGTAAATCCCGCATTACCATGCGTATAGATAATACAACTTTAGCTATGTTCAAAGCGCGGGCCGAAATATCAGGCGGTAACTATCAAACCTTGATAAATGAGGCACTCCGCCAATTCGCCCAGGGCCAAACACTGGCTGATGTGATCAAAGATACGATCCGGGAGGAATTGAAACATGTCTGAGCATTGTATCGGTAAATCAATCTCAATTTAGCCATTCATTTTTTATTGCATTTTAAAAAATGAATGGTGTCAATCCAGGAAAGTATTTTATTTTCGATAACCAATCTGATATTTCCAGGATCACCAAACCCGTATCGCCAAAACCGCCCCAATTTGCAAACCTACCCCATTCGCGCTTTTCCCGAGCAGTTGCCCGGATAGATTGAACAGCCCTGCTTCGGGAATGAGGCTGACTTGTTGAGTCAGTTTGATTTTAGTGCCCAAATCCACGCCTAGCGCATTCACATAATTATTTGCCGAACCTCCCGTCGCGCTGGGTATTGCCGTGTAAACGTAACGCAATTCGGATATGAGCGTATATTTTGGCGTGAGGACGCGGCTCATAACCCAGTCTACACCAGGACTCCAGGCGCTTTTCGAGACGCCGGAAATATCGAGATACGAATACGCCATGCCACCGACCAGCGCCGTCCTCCAGCCATTGGCAGAGGGCGCGAACTGATATTTGGCGTCAAGTTCTCCACCGAGCGACGGGCCTGCGCTGGAATAAGGCAAAGCGACCTGCGTCAGCCTGTAACCGATATCCATGTTATCGCTCACGCCGTAACGGAAACCGGCATGCGGCAGAAAAGGGGTAAAACTGGTTTGCTCAGGCTTGCCTACATTCGCCACCTGGGCACCGGTGCCCGCAATTACACCCAATGCGCCGGGCGGCAGCGTATCGGCGCTGGAAAATCCCAATAACCAGAAAGCCGAAGCCGTACTGGGTATCGTGCCGAGCACGACTAGCAGCAATACGCTCAATATCCGGGATTTATATAAATCGGCAATCGCCAAATCGATTCGGTTCATCAGTATCTTTCATTAAATGCGCTGAGCTTTAAACAAATTTGTAATAATATTCCATCGACACAGGCGATAAAATCCGACCAATTATGCATGCTAACGAATTAGTTATCAAAATGGTATTGATTCTCGATTATTCTGCAATGCAAAATTCTCTACTAGCGTGTTTCTGATTACCTGGAGCTTTTTTATGAAATTCCTGCTCTGGACAGTAGTAATGCTGTTTGTTCCGTATCTGTATCCAATGGGTATCGCCAACGCTGCCCATCTTGAACGGATCAAGGACCTTCCCTTGCCCGGACGCACTGCACGCTTCGATTATGAAACTCTGGACCCGGCAAGCGGACGCCTCTACATCAATCAAATGGGAGACAATCAATTGCTGGTCTACGATGTACGGTCACGGCATTTGGTAGCCGCATTGGCCGGCTTTCCCCGCGCCACCGGCATTACGCTGGCAACGCAACAGGGATTGGCTTTCGTCAGCGCTCCGGGTGGTATGTTCAATACCTTCCTGGGTCACGGCCATATATTGATAGTGCGCCTTTCCGATCTCAAAACGATTGCCCGTTTGCCTGGCGGCGAATTTCCCGACGGCAGCGCCTGGGTCCCTGCACAGGAACGGTTGTTCGTATCCAACGAACACGGCGGCACGGAAACCGTTATCGGCATCAATCCGATGCGGGTGATCAAAACACTGGCATTGAATGGCGAAGCCGGCAATAGCGCTTATGATCCGACAGACAGACTGGTGCTGGTCAATGTCCAGTCTCGAAACGAACTGGTGGCAATTGATCCGCAGACGCTCGCGATTGTACGGCGCATCAAACTGCCTTCGAGTTGTGCGCACAATCATGGTTTGCTGGTGGACGACGTCATCCACGCAGCTTTCGTCGCATGCGACGGTAATGCTCGCCTGTTGACGCTGACGCTGCCTGGTTTTCGGACGATTCAGATTGACGCCGCAGGCAAAGATCCCGATGTCCTCGCTCTGGATACCAGACGACAGCTTTTATATGTGGCCAGCGAAAGCGGCATCGTCAGCGTATTTGCCGTCGCAACCGGAAAACCCCAGCGTTTGTGGCAGGGCTGGGTCGGTCCCGATGCACATAGCGTAGCGGTAGATGCGCAATCCGGCCTGAGCTATTTCCCGCTCGACAATGTGGATGGACATCCCCTGCTGCGGGTAATGCAACTGGTCACGCCGTGATTCTTGCTGAATGCGGCGGAATTCTGCGCCGCCTCAAGCGGTTCGAAGGCAAGTATTTACCGGATAACACCCGAAACTCAATGCACTAAAACAAGAACCCCTGCCAGCGCCAGCAATACTGCCAGCAGTACCGGGATTGTCAATACGATGCCGATGCGGAAGTATTGCAGCCAGCCGATTTTGATATCGCGCTGTTCCAGGATATGCAGCCAGAGTAAGGTCGCAAGGCTGCCGATGGGGGTAATTTTAGGACCGAGATCGCAACCGATAACGATAGCGTAGATCATGGCCTGGTGCAGAACCGGACTGGTGTGCGTCTGGGCGATGGCGAGACTGCCCGCCAGAACCGCAGGCAGGTTGTTCATGATCGCCGACAGAACGGCCATGATGAATCCGGTCGCCAGTGTCGTAATCAGCAGGCCTTCGTGGCTGATGCCGGTCAGGAGGCGCGTCAATTCTCCGGTAATTCCCTGGTTGCGCAAGCCGTATACGACCAGATACATGCCCAGCGAAAAAATGACCACCTGCCAGGGCGCTCCCCGGATCAGCGTAGCGATAGGGATTACGGCCCGTTCCTGCCTGCCCGTAATGTGCTCGCGTGCCGCAAGCAGAACCAGGATCAGCGCTCCGGCGCCGGTAATCAATGAGGTCGGTATTTGCCAGCGCTGCGACAGCAGATAACCGATCATCAATATTGCGAGTACGATGCCGCCCGCCCGGAAGATCAAAGGATCCCGTATTGCTTCTTGTGGCAGGGCTAATTCATGTATTTCGTAGCGTAACGGTATGTCCTTGCGGAAATACCAATACATGACCAGCAGGGAAACCGCTACGGACAACAGATTCACCCAAACCATAACGATCGCGTAATCATTGAATCCTATCCCGGCATAATTGGCGGCAATGATATTGACCAGATTGGAAATCTTGAACGGCAGACTGGCTGAATCCGCTATAAAACCGGCCGACATGATGAATGCAAGCATGGCTTTTGGGCTGAAACGCAAAGCGCGCAGGATTTCGATCACCAGAGGCGTCAATATCAGGACTGCGCCATCGTTGGCGAACAGCGCGGCTATGACGGCGCCTAGCAATACGATAAGTACGAATAACCGGCCGCCGCTGCCATGAGCCCAGCGGGCGACATGCAAAGCCGCCCATTCGAACAGCCCTGCGGCATCCAGGATGAGGGAAATCAGGATCAGGGCGATCAGCGTAAACGTCGCATCCCATACGATATCCCACACTACCGGAATATCGTGCCAGGACACGATGCCGGCCAACAGCGCGGTGCCTGCGCCCAGCCAGGCGGCGGTTCCTATGCCCAAACCACGAGGCTGGATAATGACCAGGGCGAGCGTCGCCAGGAAAATCAGTAGCGCGACGATCATTACAATAATCTGTTTACGACTTCGGCTTCCAGCCTGCTCCGGATTTCGTCGCGCACCGCGATGAAACAGTCGAGCGGTTCTCCGTGTGGATCATGAAACGGCAAATGTACGCTCGGAATGGGCCGGGGAAATATCGGGCAGCTCTCTTTAGCGTTATCGCAAACCGTAATGACCAGATCGATAGA
>DAIETB010000064.1:0-7608 GCA_027345925.1 Sulfuriferula sp. | reverse complement strand
GAAGACGGCGAAGTATTAGTGGGCGCTGCGGCCAAACGGCAAGCGGTGACCAACCCGAAAAACACCTTGTTTGCGGTCAAACGCCTGATCGGCCGCCGCTTCGAAGAAAAAGAAGTGCAAAAGGATATCAATCTCATGCCGTATAAAATCGTCAAGGCGGACAATGGCGATGCGTGGGTCGAAGTGCGCGGCAGAAAAATGTCCGCCCCGGAAGTCTCGGCGCAGGTTTTGATGAAAATGAAAAAAACCGCCGAAGATTATCTCGGCGAACCCGTGACCGAAGCCGTCATCACCGTACCCGCTTATTTCAACGACAGCCAGCGCCAGGCGACCAAGGATGCAGGCCGGATTGCCGGACTCGACGTCAAGCGCATCATCAACGAACCTACGGCTGCGGCGCTCGCTTTCGGCATGGACAAAAAAGAAGGCGACCGCAAAATTGCCGTGTATGATCTCGGCGGCGGTACGTTCGATATTTCCATCATCGACATCGCCGAAATCGAAGGCGAGCATCAGTTCGAAGTCATGTCCACCAACGGCGATACCTTCCTCGGCGGCGAAGATTTCGACCAGCGTGTGATCGACTATCTGGCCGACGAGTTCAAAAAAGAACAGGGCATCGACCTGCGCAACGACATGCTGGCATTGCAGCGCCTGAAAGAAGCCGCCGAAAAAGCCAAGATCGAACTTTCGTCGGCTCAGCAGACCGAAGTCAATCTGCCTTATATCACAGCAGATGCCAGCGGCCCCAAGCATCTGGCGGTCAAGATCACCCGCGCCAAATTCGAAAGCCTGGTCGAGGAACTGATTGAACGCACCATTGCGCCTTGCAAACTGGCAATCAAGGATGCGGGCGTCAGCGTTTCCGACATCAGCGACGTAATTCTCGTCGGCGGTATGACGCGGATGCCTAAGGTGCAGGAAAAGGTTAAGGAATTCTTCGGCAAGGAGCCGCGCCGCGACGTCAACCCCGACGAAGCGGTCGCCGTCGGCGCTTCGATCCAGGGCGGCGTACTGCAGGGCGAAGTCAAAGACGTGCTGTTGCTGGACGTCACCCCTCTATCGCTGGGAATCGAAACCATGGGCGGGGTCATGACCAAGCTGATCCAGAAAAATACGACTATTCCGACCAAAGCCAGCCAGGTGTTCTCGACCGCCGACGACAACCAGAATGCCGTAACGATCCATGTTCTTCAAGGCGAACGCGAAATCGCATCGGGCAACAAGAGCCTGGGACAGTTCAACTTGTCCGACATTCCGCCCGCACCACGCGGTATGCCGCAAATTGAGGTCACCTTCGATATCGACGCCAACGGTATTTTGCACGTATCGGCCAAGGACAAGGCGACCGGCAAGGAAAACAAGATCAAAATCCAGGCCAGTTCCGGTTTGTCCGAAGCCGAGATCAAGAAAATGGTGCAGGATGCCGAAGCGCACGCCGAAGACGATAGAATTACGCGCGAATTGGTAGATGCCCGCAATCAGTGCGACAATCTGATTCATTCGGTCAAGAAATCCCTGACGGAATTAGGCGACAAAATTTCCGCCGACGAAAAAGGCAAGGTGGAAACCGCAATCAAGGAAGCTGAAGACGCCATCAAGGAAAACGACAAGAGCAAAATAGAAGCCAAATCGCAAGCCTTGAGCGAAGCGGCTCTCAAACTGTCGCAACAGGGTCAGGCGCAGGAAGCTCAGCACTCCGGCGAGCAGCATGCGCAAGATGCCGGCCATCCCGATGAAGACGTAGTCGATGCCGAATTTGAAGAAGTGAAAGACAAAAAATAAGCTCGGCGGGATCTCAAACGGGGGTGACCATGTTCGTGGTTGCCCCTCGTTTTTGACCACGGCGGATTGGTTTTTAATATTACCCGTATCTTTTAAGCCCAGAAATCATGTCTAAACGCGATTATTATGAAGTGCTCGGCGTCAATCGGGATGCCAGCGACGACGATTTGAAAAAAGCCTATCGCCGCTTGGCGATGAAGCACCATCCGGATCGCAATCCCGACAATCCTAAAGCCGAGGAAACGTTTAAGGAAGCGAAAGAAGCGTATGAAACGCTGGCCGACAGCCAAAAACGCGCTGCCTACGACCAGTACGGCCACGCAGGGGTCGAACAGAATTCGGGCATGGGCGGCGGCGGCTTCAGCGATGCATTCGGCGACATATTCGGCGACATATTCGGCGGCGGCAGCCGTAACCGCTCCAACGTCTATCGCGGAGCAGATCTGCAGTACAACCTCGAAATCACGCTGGAAGAAGCGGCCCGCGGCACGGAAACCAAAATCAGGATCCCGACCCAGGAAGAATGCGAAACCTGTCACGGCACCGGCGCTAAGGTCGGAACCGATCCGGTCACTTGCCCTACCTGTAACGGGCACGGTCAGGTACGTATGCAGCAAGGTTTCTTTTCCTTGCAGCAAACCTGTCCTAAATGTCACGGCACCGGCAAGATCATACCCAACCCCTGTACCGACTGTTTCGGCGCAGGACGCGTTAAAAGTCATAAAACGCTTTCGGTACGCATCCCGGCAGGGGTGGATTCCGGCGATCGCATACGCCTGTCCGGCGAGGGTGAATTAGGCGTCAACAACGGACCGAACGGTGATTTATACGTGGTGGTTCATCTCAAGGCGCATGCGGTATTTCAGCGCGACCATAACGACCTGCACTGCGAAATGCCTATCAGCTTCACGACTGCTGCTCTTGGAGGAGAAATAGAAATTCCTACTCTGGAAGGCCACGCCAAAATCAAGATTCCGCCAGAAACACAGACCGGCAAGGTTTTTCGCTTGCGCGGCAAAGGAATCCAGGGCGTACGCACCAATGCGCCCGGTGATCTGATGTGCCATGTCGTCATTGAAACACCGGTAAAACTCACCGAACGACAAAAAGACCTGCTGCGCGAACTGGAAGACATCAATCTTTCTGATGATGCCCGTCATAGCCCAAAGGCGAGATCGTTTATGGATAAAGTAAAAGCCTTTTTCGGTTAAGCAGAGAAAAAAGGACAAAAAAACGGGCCCGGAAAAATTCCGGGCCCGTTTTTTATCGCTTATTTAGCGATATGAAGTACTACTGCCGTTGACGTGACCTCTATGCCCGTGGGTTTAAGCGGCACGCCCAGAAACTCGAGATCGCCGGGTTTGCAGTTATGTATGCTTTTCCCTTCCAGATTATCCTTGACGACTATAGCTTCAAGCTGCCGTATGATTTCGCTGGTCGCACCAGAAAGACCGGCAATTTGCTGTTTTTCCAGCACCGGATCTTTTAACACCAGTTCCGATTTCTTCTGATCGAATTCCAGACCGCTGGAAAACAGCAATTGGCCGTTTATGGGCTGCGTAGCTCCAGGCATCGTGATTGCCGCATCGAATTGTATGGCTATTCGATTGGTCTCGGGCCTTAAACTCACTACAGGATTAGACACGATCAAATCCACATTGTCCAGATAATGCTTTTCTATCGGGAATTTCTTTGCCACGGCTTTTTGCAATTGCGCGTGGCTGAATGTTACCTGGGTAGGTTTGAACGGATCGGTACCGCATCCAGCCAATATTACAGATACTATCAATATAACAACCAATTTGAATAATTTCATTTTCATCTCCCTTAGAATTATTGACGCAAACTTTGCAAACGCGCCAGATTAAAATAGATATAAACGAGCCCGATATAAATCGGTGCAATCAAATTCACTAGCGGCACCAGATATAAAAGAGCTCCGATTATCCCTATCGCATACAAACTTCCTTTAGACTGCTGCATCACCCGGACATATTCAGTATGATCGGCATGCGCCGACAACGCATCATAACAAAACAAACGCCGATTCAAAAATCCGGTTAATAATATTGAAAGTACGCTGCCCAAGCCTGCAACCAGCCAAAGCGGTAAAGTCAGCATCCATAATACGATGAATACAGACGTTGCCGACAGGGCATTCCACACACTACCCCACAATGTGCCGCCATGATAACGCATCAAATCGGGAAAATCCCTACCGGCCACGAAGTCGACCATCATCGGCATCGCAAACGTAGTGGCTATCAGCACAGCGGTAAGCAAAGCCAGCGGCGCAATAATCAACAGCAAAAGAATGACGCTCACTGTTCCGGCCAGCCACGTCATTTCATAATTTCGCAATATTTGATCTACGGGCTGGGTCCAGTCATTCAGTAACGCCAGCCAATCGGCCCAGAATATCCAGCTGAGCAAGCCCCAGAAAACAAGTGCAAATAACATCGGCCATAAAATTATCAGGAAAATTTTAGGATGAAGGATACGCTTGGAGGCAGCCCAGAAAGCCATTAAAATATCGTTCATGAGACGTCCCAAGAACTGAACAGCCGAAAAAAATTCGCTGTGGTAACGGCACCGACAGCTTCAACCGGAATACCGCGCAACTCGGCGATAGCTGCTGCGACATGGACTACCCAGGCAGGTTCGTTGGTTTTACCGCGATGAGGGACAGGAGCGAGATAGGGCGAATCGGTTTCTATCAACAATCGCTCCAGCGGTACGTTTTTTGCCACCAGCTTGAGATCGTGCGAATTCTTGAACGTCACGATACCCGAAAGCGAAATATAAAAATTCATTTTTATCGCCGCTTCCGCTACCGACTGGCTTTCGGTAAAGCAATGCATCACGCCCCCTACCCGCTCTGCACCCTCTTCCTGCATAATGCGCAAGGTATCGGCTGCGGCAGCGCGGGTATGGATTATCAGCGGCTTGTTTGCCCTCCGGGCAGCGCGTATATGCGTGCGAAAGCGTTCGCGCTGCCATTCCAGATCTCCTGTCAGGCGAAAATAATCCAGCCCGGTCTCGCCTATCGCCACTACCCGCGGATGCGCGGCTAAAGCCGTTAATCCCTCGACATCGGGTTCTGCTATATTTTCATAATCGGGATGCACTCCTACCGATGCGTAAATATGCGGATATCGTTCGGCCAGTGCCAATACGCGGGGATACTGTTCAAGATTTACACTTACGCAGAGCGCATGCGTTACGCGGGCATTCTTCATCCGCGCCAGAATTTCCGTTTCATGCTCAGCGAGTTCGGGTAAATCGAGATGACAATGAGAATCGACAAACATACGGTTACATCGTATGCGTAGGTCGCAAGGATTTAAGCGCCCCGCCCAGCAGCCCTTCAATTTTGTTGCGGGCGGCGATGCCGTTTTCGTTATTATCGAACTGGACGCCTATGCCTGGCGTTTTCCCGCCGTGACAACCGACCGGCGTAATCCAGACTACTTTGCCAGCCACCGGAATCTTGTTCGCGTCTTCCAGCAGCGTCAGCAACATAAAAACTTCGTCGCCCAGCTGATAATTTTTAGTCGACGGCACAAAAATCCCTCCCCCGGTAACAAAAGGGATATACGCCGCAAATAATGCAGATTTTTCCTTGATCGCCAGAGATAACACTCCCGACCGTACTAAATTGGGGACAGAGCTCATTTGATCTCACCTTGTAAATCGATAAACGCCGTTATCAGCAGGACATTCAATAATTATAATTATATTAACACTACTCGCAAACGACGCGGCACTGGATTTGAGCCGATTCCGGTTAAAACAGGTCTGCATATTCCAGCAACATATCTTCAATTTCCATCTGCAGATTGAGCGGATGAGCGACAGTCTTGCGTGCCTGCTGCAGACGTTGCTGCCACTGCAGCAAACGGCTCAAGTTAACACGCTCTGCCAGACTTCGCAATTGCTGCCGAAAATCGCGATGGTAATTTATGCGACCCGCAGTTTTCATACTGAGCAAGTCTTGAGCCCACTGCTGCAACCATTGCAGCAATTGCGAAAATTCCGCAACGGCTGATTTGGCGTAACGTTCCGCCATAACCAGTACCGGTGCCGAATGACCGGCAGACAAATCCGTCAGCAGGATGCGACGACGGTTCTGATAATCTTCATTAGCCAAAGTAGTGGCGAGTAGTGGCGATCCCGCTGCCATCGCCAGGCATAAACCGGCTTCCTGAACGCCCTGACCGATCAGCCACGCCTCGGCCGCCCCCGCTTCCGGCATTTCCAGCTTCAATTGATGGCATCGACTGAGAAGCGTCGGCAACAAACGGGAAGCCTGATGACTCACAAGCAGCAACAAGGCATGTTCCGACGGCTCTTCCAGGGTTTTAAGCAAGGCATTTGCCGCTGCGCCATTCAATGCTTCCGCTGGCCTGACCAGAACTATACGCAAACCGTTCCGATGTGCGCTCAATTGCAGGAAATCGATTGCGCTGCGTACCTGTTCGACATTGATCCATTCGCTTTTTTTCCGCTCCGTCGCCGCTTCATCGATTTCGTCAAGTATACCGGGCTGCAATAAATGCACATCGGGATGGTGCCCCAAGTCCAGCCAATGACACGACGGACAGACGCCGCAGGCCTGGGTTAGCGCTTCATCCGGGTTTTCGCATAATAGCAATTTTACGAATGCTTCGGCCAGCTCGAATTTGCCTAGTCCGATGCGTCCTTGCAACAAGATTGCGTGCGGCAACTGCTTGCGTAAACTCAGCAATCGTTGCCAACTTTCAGCCTGCCAGGGATACGGATACATCATTTCGCGAGCAATAACGGCTCTATGCATGCGCTGATTTCTGCACGTATCTCGGCGATGCTGCGATCGGTGCGCACTATGCGAAACCGTAGCGGAAATTGCCGCGCGCGCCGCAAATACATGTTTCTCACCCGCTCAAAAAAATCAGCCTGTTCCTGCTCGAAACGATCCAATGCGGCATAATTTCGAACCCGTTGTTGCGCTACCGACACTTCCACGTCGAACAGAATGGTCAAATCCGGCTGCAAACCTTGCTGCACCCAGGCTTCCAGTGTCTGCATGCGCTCTTCCGGAATACCCCGACCGCCGGACTGGTAAGCAAAACTTGCATCGGTAAAACGGTCGGACAACACCCACTCTCCGCGATCGAGTGCGGGACGTATGACCTGTGCAATATGTTCGCTGCGCGCCGCGAACATCAGCAAGGCTTCGGTGTCGATCTGCATCGGCTCGCTCAACAGCAGATTCCGCAAAGATTCTCCCAGCGGCGTGCCGCCCGGTTCGCGGGTAACGGTCACGACGACGCCGCGCTCGCGCAGGTAATCCGCCAGCCATTCCAGATGCGTCGTTTTGCCTGCGCCGTCTATTCCTTCCAAACTTATAAACGCCATAATTTTAGTCTTGCTTACAGATTTTTCTGAAAACGAGCTACTGCGCGATTGTGATCGCTCAATTTACTCGAGAAAATATGTGTACCGTCGCCCTTGGAGACGAAATACAAATCATTGCTGTGAGCAGGATGCAATGCCGCCAATATCGATTGTTCGCCCGGCATGGCTATGGGCGTCGGCGGAAATCCTGAACGGGTATAAGTATTATAGGGTGTATCCGTTTGCAAATCTCGTTTATGCAGATTGCCGTCGTAATGCGATCCCAAACCGTAAATGACAGCAGGATCGGTCTGCAGCCGCATTCCCAGACGCAAACGATTGATAAAGACAGCTGCAATATGCGGGCGCTCTTCAGGTACGGCTGTTTCCTTTTCGATAATCGACGCCATGATCAACGCTTCGGCCGGGCTGGCATAGGGCAGGCCG
>DAIETB010000013.1:0-9534 GCA_027345925.1 Sulfuriferula sp. | reverse complement strand
CGCGCCGATGCGGATACGCTGACGGACCCCGGCCTCGAAGCGATGCGCCTGAACATCCCCGCAGCGCGCAGCCTGCCCTTATTGCAAGCGCTCGCAAAAGCCCGACCCGCCCGGCTTGTTCTCGACTATCTCGACCAAACCCGAATTGCCATAGAACTGACTCCATGCTGAATAACGACGCCTCCCTTAACCGGCTGCCGACCAAAACCTGGATCGCCGAACATATCCCGCATCAAGGCGACATGTGTCTGCTCGACCGGGTCGTCGCCTGGGACGAGCAGCAATTACGCTGCACGGCGAGCAGCCACCGGCTGACCAGCAACCCGTTGAGATCGGGCA
This sequence comes from Sulfuriferula sp., assembly GCA_027345925.1. Classification (GTDB taxonomy): domain Bacteria; phylum Pseudomonadota; class Gammaproteobacteria; order Burkholderiales; family Sulfuriferulaceae; genus Sulfuriferula. Next base: position 9,195 of record DAIETB010000013.1, on the reverse strand, counting down.
ACCGACTTAGCGCCGTCTGCGCCATCGAATACGCTGCGCAGGCGATGGCGGTCCACGGCGCATTGCTGGCATCCGCCGAAAACACTCGGCCGCGCGCCGGCATGCTCGTCAGCGTGCGCGAAACATCGATCCATGCGCTGCGACTCGACGATCTAATCGCCGATCTCGATATCGAAGTCGTCTGCATCCATCGCAGCGCCGCCAATATTCTGTATCGATTTGACGTGCAGGCCGACGGCAAACCTCTGGCGGACGGCCGCGCCGCAGTAATACTCGATATTGACCGGACGGAGAGCATAACGTCATGAAACAGGCATTGATTACCGGCGGCAGCGGCGGCATAGGCGAGGCAATTTGCCGCCGGCTGGCAGCCGACGGGCACCATGTGCTGATCCACGCCCACAGCAATATGCGAGCGGCGGAAACGCTGGCCGAGGAACTTAACGCCGACGGTTATAGCGCTCAACCGGTCGAATTCGATATCACCGATCACGACGCGGTGCTGGCGGCGTTGAGCCCGTTGACGGAACAGGCGCCGATCCAGATTCTGATCAACAATGCGGGGATACACGACGACGCCGCATTCCCCGGCATGACTCCGCAACAATGGCAGCGCGTCCTCGATGTGTCGGTCAACGGTTTTTATCATGTCACGCACGCGCTGATGATGCCGATGATACGCACGCGCTGGGGGCGTATCGTGAATCTGTCGTCGATTGCAGCGATTAGCGGAAATCGCGGTCAGGTGAATTATGCCGCCGCGAAAGGCGCGATCAATTCGGCGACCCGATCGCTGGCGCTGGAGCTGGCCAGTCGCGGCATTACCGTCAATGCCGTCGCGCCGGGGATTATCGATACGGCCATGAGCCGATCGGCATTCGATGCCGACGCCGTCGCGCGGCTGGTACCGATGAAACGCGCCGGAACGCCGACCGAAGTCGCCGATTTGATCGGCTTCCTCGTGTCGCCGCAGGCCGCTTACATAACCGGCCAGATCATCTCCATCAACGGCGGGATGATTTAATCTGTAGACGACAATAAGGCGCGATACGCCGGTACAGCAATACCGGCAAACGAACGGTAAATTCGATCAGCAGCCGCAAATGCATCCAGCTCAAGAGGATGTTGTCGCGAACATAGTTGAAATGCGAGACGCCACCCTCTTCTTTCCGGTAATAACGCACCTGGGCAGGCAGATTGATCGGCGTCACGCCCTCCCAGCACAAACGTACCACCGCTTCGGGATCGAAGTCGAAATGCCGCATCCACGGCTGGCGTTTCATCACCCGCCGCAAAGGCGCAATCGGATAAATGCGGAACCCGAATAAAGAATCGCCGATACCCGCCCATAATGTTTCGAGATTGGCCCAGGCATTCGACAGACGCCGACCTTGCACCCGCAGATTGGGAGCGCTGGCGTCGAAAACCGGCCGCCCCAATATCATGGCTTCGGGATGTTGCATCGATACTGCCATGAATTTTTCAATCTGATCGACGGGATGCTGACCGTCCGAGTCCATGGTCAAAACATGAGTAAAGCCCGCTGCCGCCGCCAGGTCGATGCCTTGCAAAACTGCAGCGCCCTTGCCTTGATTGGAATTCAGTACGATCACCTGCAATCCCGGAAGTTCTGCCGCCAACGCCTGCAAGCCTTCAGCGGAGCCGTCGGTACTGCCATCGACCACCACCCAGACCGGATACCAGTGCGTGCAGGCGGCACGAACCGTTGCATACACTTTAACGCCGGGATTATAACTGGGTATAAGTACCAGATGAGAAATTGAATGATCGATCATGCTTTAGGCGGCGAAATGACGGAAGGAAGTCCGTTAGTGGGATAAAACGGCGAGCCTTGCACGAGTTCGTGCGCAAAATAATAGTCGAGTTTCGTCATGAAATCCTGCTTGGAATCGGGCGCGTCGAAACGTTTTCCCAGTCGAAGACGATAATGGATAGGCAATGGCGGCTTGCTGAACAGCTTCCAGCCTTTACTCAAATAGCGTGTATCGGTTTCTATCAATATCGTTTGCACAGCCACCTGAGATTGATGTGCAATCAGGCTGATACTGCCTTTGAGAGGATTAACCGGGCAGGTTACCGTACGCGTACCTTCAGGAAACAATAATAAATGACTGCTACTGCTTAAATTCTGTCGCGACAATAATATCATTTTGCGCAAGGGCTCGCTACGAATATATCCGGCCAACCTTGCCCCCGCACCCAGAAAAATATTATTCATGAGCTCGGTTTTCAGCACGCAGGCGACATTCGGTAACCGCGAAATAATCAGTACGGCATCGAGCAGAGAGGGATGATTCGGCGCAATAATCATGGCCGATTCATCACGCAGGCTATCCAGTGCGCCGAGATCAAAATGACAGCGCCGCGACAAAGCCAGGCTGAACAGGAACAAGCGGAACATCAGCATAATGGCTATCCGGCCTATCCTGCGACCCCAACCCCGCGGCAAAAACACATAAAGCGCAACCGTCAGCACAGAATATACCAAGCATAAGATTCCGAGCCACAACAAACCCAGATACACAACCAGATAATCGTAAAGCGGCAGCAATGCTTTAGCTGGATTCGCAAACATGAGCGATTTTACTCTGGGGCGATATCGAACCAGCCGCGGCCGCAGCTTCTATCTCTATCAGCAATTCCTGACGACAAATATCGGCTTGCAGATAGACTGCCTCAGCCCCGCCTGTTATGGCATCAAATTCGGCGCGAACGATTTCCAGATCGCCGCAGCGGCGCAGATAAATTTTATATTGCAAACCTGACAGATGAAACCGTCCCTGACGAACTTGCTGGTTCGCCTGCTCCAGCACAGCGCCGATATTCGTCAGCGTTTCCCGTGTTTGCGCTGCGACATCGCCGATATGAACACTGGCATGGCCGACTATACTGGCCGTACCCGAAATAAACAGCCATTCCTGCCCTTCCAGCATGACCAGACCGGCGCGCGAGAAGCTCGGACTGCGCGGCCCGTAAACAGGCGGATACGCATAAGCACTCATTTGTCGGGGATTTTCAATAGCGATCGGTGCCGTCCGCCCGGCCAGAAAAGCAATACACAATTTCCCCGATGCCGTTCCAAGCGCACAAGCCGGCGGCACATTGCTCTTCAAATTCGGATTACGCATCTCCATACCGGCTTGGCGTCCTATATTAAATTGCCGATAGCGTTCAAGCTGGCAGGTTTCGGCATTAATATCGGCCATGTAATTCCAGAAACGCATCACATACGAATAATTTAATTTATCGAGTAGCGTTCCGATTTGACGATAGGCGGATTCGGTCGCCTCCTGCAAAGGCATAGTACCGGTAAAATCGGTTTCAGGCAGTTCGATCACACCGAACAACATCTCGTCATTGCACCGGTAGCGTATGTTTTCATGCTGGCCTTCTTCCAATACTGCAGCACTATGCCAAAGCTCGCATATCGTATCGCTCCTACCCAGCGACCGCATCGAAACGTGCAAACAAGGCAGCGTGTTCGACTCAGGAATTCGATATTCGCCGGCGGAAAAGCAGATCGCACCCAATACCCGCGATCGCCATTCCTCAGACTGCTGCAAAAAGGTTTCATACGCTAAATTCATATTTGATAGCGTTTTAATTTTAATTATCTTTCATTGATATTATTTTCAAATCTGGTGCATGAAGCCATAGTATTGCAAATAATCATGACAAAACGACACATTGCGTGAATCATTGAACAAGTATCTGGCCGAACCCTCTGCCGCTGCTCAGTTATTGCCAAATTTGCCAGGATTTTACGCGCTTATCCTTGCTCTCCTTGATAATATATAAAGCATTATCGGCATGCCGCAGCAAATAGTCCGGCGTGGAATCATCCTGAGGAAATATGGTTAAACCCAGACTCATATCAATGACAACGATATGTCCGTTCGGCAGTTCGACGGGTTGTACGACTACTGCATGGATACGATCTAATGCCGTCTCCATATCCTCCATCGAATCCAGATTTTCCAGAACAAGAACAAACTCGTCTCCGCCTAAGCGGGCGACCATGTCGACGGTACGCAATACGGTTTTAAGACGATATGCAAGTTCCATAAGCAACGTATCGCCGGCCGCATGACCATAGGTATCGTTCACCGGTTTGAAGTCGTCCAGATCCATGACGCACACTATCAGCCACTGTCCGCTTCTCCGTGTACGCTCCAACGCCAGCGGAAGATAATCCATCAGCGCGCGCCGATTCGGCAGACCGGTCAAGGCATCCAGATTTGCCTGATTTTTCCAGTCGTCGATCATGGCTTGCCTGGACAGGCCCGAATTGATCAAATCGCAAAAAAGTTTGATGATTTCAAGCTGGCTTTCGTCGGGCTCATGCTCGGGATAATTATGAAACCAGCCAATAACAAGTGCGGCAGTCGGATGAATGTGACTGCCGATATTGAAGGGGATAACCCAGTTTGCTTTTAAGCCGAAATCAACAAATTCCGCCACTGCATAAGGGCTGTCAGCGTAATTTCCGTTAAAAACCGCTTTTTTCTCCTTCAAAGCCTGACCAATGGTACCTTTATCCGCCGGAGCACGATACTTTAAAATTTCTTTCTGGAAAATTTCGGGTAATCCATAAAAAAATTTATAACCAAGCTGTCCATGATCATCGGTCACTATCAGCGCAGCCCCGTCAGCGCCTACCAGTTTGGCGGATTCGATAGCGATAGTGTAAAAAAATACTTCGAAATCGCTACCCGCCAATTGAATGATATGGCGCATGGTAGCTATGTCAATATGGGCGGTATTTAACGCCGGTTTCAAATTTTTATTTGTCACTACACACCTCGTATGAGATTGCCATGTGACTTTAGTCGATTCTCTCCGTCGAGTTCGAACAGTCGATATGCGAACGAATTGCCAACAGGCGACACGGAGCAATTTCTCAGAGCTGACTGTGCGGAGGAAGAACCAATTCTGCAGGATACAGAAGGCAAAATTAACACAATGTTATTATTGATTCTACCCACTTCGGGTCTAATAGCAAGCCATGCAACAGACTGCAGGCGATTTCGTCGAGCTCCATATAAATGCGTATACCTAAACGCAAATTCCGTATAACTGTTTGATTAAATTTTATAAGATTATTTCATTAATTCATAGCGAAAGCAATATCAGAATATCCGACCATACTGATCTACGCATATTTAATTATCTGATCGTTGTGCCGGAAGGCGTTTGAGCACTACACAGCATTAGTCAGCGGCATACCGACCAGCCGCATGCGACAAACCAGTTGAGTAATGATTGTTTCGATAGCGGATAAGCAATGAAATACCCCTGAACGTAATCGCAATTCATTGCTTTCAGAAGATTGAATGTAACTTCGTCTTCAACGCCTTCGGCCACGACTTTGAAACCCAGACTGTGAGCCAGGTCGATCGTAGAACGAACGATCGCCGCATCATTATCATCATTGGCCATATTGATTACAAAGGATTTGTCCACTTTTATCGAACTAATAGGAAGTTTTTTAAGATACGCGAGCGAGGAATAACCCGTGCCGAAATCATCGATAGCCACCGCTATCCCCATTTTCGTAATCTCGTTAAGCACCTTAATACCATAATCAATATTGGACATGAGCACGCTTTCCGTGATTTCCATTTCCATCTGCGCCGCCAGACAGCTGCTGTACTCTTTCAATATCAGCGCAATTTTTTCTACAAAATTCGGATCCATGAACGAACGTGCCGAGACGTTGACCGCCACCTGCAGATTCAATCCCTCGGCACGCCATTGCTGGCACTGTTCAAGCATATTGCGGATTACCCATTCTGTAATCGGATTGATCAAGCCGGTACGTTCTGCGTGAGGGATGAATTCGTCCGGATAAATGAGATCGCCGTTCGGATGATGCCATCGTATCAACGCTTCGACGCCATAAACAACTCCCGATCGTATGTCGATCTGAGGCTGATAATAGAGCTCAAATTCGTTCCGTTCCAGCGCATGACGCAGTTCCGACGACAGATGCAGTTTTTTCTGGGTATTCGTATCCTTGGTCGAATCGTAAAAAATGTATCCGAGGTCCTTATGTTTGGTTTCGTACATCGCCACATCGGCCCTACTCATCAAGGTGATCGTATCTTCACCGTGTTCCGGAAAAATGACGATACCGATACCGGCACCCAAGTACATTTCGTTATCCTGATAAAAAAACGGTTCGGCAAAACTGTCGAGCACGATCTGCGCCACCGTCGCAGCTGCCAGACGACCATCCTGCACCTCTGGAAGCAATATGGCGAATTCGTCGCCGCCCAACCGTGCCAGCGTATCGCTATCCCTTAAAATCCGCGATAAGCGTAACGAGACCTGACGCAGAATTTCATCGCCGGCAGGATGACCCAAGGTATCGTTTATTTCCTTGAAATGATCGAGGTCAAGTTCCATCAAAACGCCCTGCTGCCCGGATTCACGCAAGCTCGCAGCAATCGCCTGGGTTAACCGGTCATAAAGCAAGGTACGATTCGGGAGGCCAGTCAGCACATCGTGCATCGCCTGATGCGAAAGCATGGACTCGAACGCCAGCCGCTCGCTGACATCCTGAATCATAAATGTAAATAAATGCTGATCGCCAAGGATCATTTCGCTGATCGAACTGCTGGTCGGAAATGTGAACCCGGATTTTTTCACACCTACCAGATTCTGTCCGAGATAGATCCCTGGCTTGTCGTTTCCGAGCAACTGGTTCGGATCGAATGCAGGCACGAGCATCGAAAAAGAAGTATGAATCACCTCTTCCGCGCTATATTCGAAAATAGATTCGGCCGCTTTATTGAAATTTTCTATAAACCCGTCCTGATTAACGGTAACTATGCCTTCCGCCGCATTTTCAAGTATGCCCCGGTAGCGCATTTCGCGCAAAGCGATTTCCTCTTCCCTGCGCACCAGTTCCCGGCGCATATATTCCATATCCTGCGCAAGCTCGCTGACCTCGCTAATATGCGTAGACACGGTCAGCATGTCGTAGGTATGTCCTGCGGCAATTTGTTGGGAGCCATGACGCAATTGCCGTATCGAACGGGTCAGCAAATGACCGAAAAAACCGATCAGTATAAGCATCAAAGCCATATACACGGCACCGAGATAGATACCCATACGCCGAAACGCGCTGACGCTCTCTTCAACCGGAGTTTCATCGAACCCCAGCCTCAGTATGCCTATCTGCTTATCTGCTGCATTTCTGACCGGTGTCGCGATATAATAAATATGATCATTGTGTTGTCCGAAAAAGAAATCGGGTCGAAACCGGAATTCATGTTTGCTTCCAGGCATCGCCGGAATGATTTTTTGTTTGTCCGCCCGATATTCGGCATAAACGGCCTGTCCGCTCAAGATAAGATCGTTAATGCTCGCACTGATATCGCCCTGATCCGGATGATGCCCGAGCAAGTGCGCCATCATGAAACTGTACGAGCGTACATAATTGACAAATTGTGCCTCGGATCCCTGCTCAACCATCTGGGAAGTGATCACGAACAATATCGGCATGAGCAGTGCATGCAGCAATAATGCGCCCTGCATCATGCGCCCGGTATAACTGCGCATAAACCGCCGGATCATTCCTCGCTGCGCCATAATTCTGCTATGATTTTCAGATCGGGGAACATGGTCGCCGTCGACCGCAACATATACGTTACCGCATACGGATTGTCTCTGAGAGCGGCGATGAGCGCCGGCATTGCGCTGTAAGTCTGCGCCAGACTGTCGCCTTTTCGTGATAATCGGGATGAATTTTGACGAAAATAAGCTTCGGACGACATAAATAACACCTGCTGCATAAATATTTCCAGCACCAGATTATCGGAAGCATTGATCAAGGGTTCAATAAAATGCCCGGTCACTTCGACGGGAACGCCGATATACAAACGTCGCACTACGTCAGGCGACATTTTCGGAACGACCGCGCTATATGCCGCCACAAGAACCAGATCCTGTTTCGCCGCAAAGACTTGCGCTTGAGGTAAGCCCGTTAAAACCACCGCAATCAGAATCCATACGATTTTCATAACGATACTCCGCGATGGTCGCTTCACGCGTTAAATCCGCTTACTGCAAAGAGCAACTCATGCGGTTTTCTTTTTTACCGGCATACCGGAACAAGACAAGAAAACGGTGCATGGTTGCATGGTCTTATAGCAAGTATTATCCCCTTTGTCCCGACGCAACAATTAAAACGCGAAAACCGCATATATGTTGAATTCATTGCCGATACCATCGACGGTGCTGTTAGCAAGATTGAGCGCAGCACTGCCAGGGGCTCCGATGGCCGACGGGTTGGCGATGTCAACCCTGCGAATAAAATAATCGGCGACTATCCTGGTAAGCGGCGTAAAGTGATATTCCACACCTGCGCCTACATCTTTAAATATTCTTTCCTGTGCCGCAAGATTGGGCAAACGATCGTAATAATCGTACCGCAGGTTCAACTCGATTTTATTGGTGACGAAATAGCCTGACGAAATATCGTAACCGTATGCCCGATTATTGCTGCCGGGATAAAATGTAGTGTCATATTGACCAACACCGAGACCGGGTCCGACATTAAATGCCGGCGGCGCAGCAATATTGCCCGTACCAGCAATATATTCCGCTTTGAGTGACCGTCCGCCCGCATGCATGAATTTGTTCATATAAGTAAAACCGAAACCATCCCTCACCATCGTATTGGACGTTCCGTTAAACTCCGGTCTGGACTGTTGATACCACACGAATCCTGTCAAATCATTGCGGTAAAAACGATCCTTGCCATTATCGAACAGATAAGAAAGCTGTAAACGGCCAGCCGCTATCGGTCCGTTAGTAGTGCCCGGATCGAATTGCAGACCGTTATCCCCGAGCATCACTCCATAAGCCAGTTCAAGGTGCGGTTTGAGCATGAACCAGTCTTCCGCCTGGACTCCGGGATAGCGAAAACCGTTATTACTGGACATATCCGCCGTCGGAACGGCAAAACCGCCATTTCCGACTCCATGATAAAGCGAACTACGGTTATAAAAACTCGGCTGCATTAATTGCCCGATAACAGTAGGAAACTGATCGAGAAAATTGAAAGTCATAAACCCTTCCATTGCGCCTTCCGGTCCGGGCGCACGAATTATGCCCACTTCAACGCGTATGCCCGGAATATAATTACTGAATGTCATATTCGCATCG
>DAIETB010000011.1:0-8017 GCA_027345925.1 Sulfuriferula sp. | reverse complement strand
TCCGGGCTATATTCCAGCACCCATTCCGTTTCCGGTTGCTCCGCCGCCAGTGCCTTGATCAGGCGGACCGAATTTGTCGCCATTTCCGTTACCTGCATTCGGGTAAGCCCGAACACCATTTCCCGAAATGGGCGGGAGGTCGCATTGTAGACGTGGACTATCGCCCGCCTTGCCCCTTTTAATGACTCCATCGTACGGCGGATAAGATGTTCCCGCGCCTGCGTCAGGACTTCTATGCTTACGTCGTCCGGAATAAGATTGTTCTCGATGAGCTGACGCACAAAATCAAAGTCGGTTTGGGAAGCGGAAGGAAATGCAACTTCGATTTCCTTGAAGCCGATTTTGCATAGCGTCTTGAACATACGCATTTTTCGTTCTGCATTCATCGGTTCAAACAAGGCTTGATTACCGTCGCGCAAGTCGGTACTCATCCATAACGGCGGACGGGAAATAATACGGCTGGGCCATTGCCTGTCGGCAAGCGCTACTGGCTGAAAAGCTTGATATTTTCTGGCTGGATCAGGCAACATCATGAAAAACTCCTTGATATTCAATTTTTTTCTTTCATTGCGACAGAAAAATAATACCCGAAACCTTCTGGCAGGTGCTAGCTTTTTTTATTGCCAAAATCATATAAATTGGCATAATATTGTGCATAAAGCAAAATATATAAATTAATCTGCTTAAATTACAAATACAGAGGAATTATGATACTGGATCGTTTCGACCGGGAAATTCTGGCTCTCTTGCAACGTGAAGGGCGCATCAGCAATCAGGAACTTGCCGATCGTATCGGCCTGTCGGCGTCACCCTGTCTGCGCAGAGTGCGTGAACTGGAGACTGTCGGGATAATTCGGGGCTATCATGCCGATCTGGACGCAAAAAAATTGGGGCTATCGTTAATGGCGCTGATTCATATCTCTATGGATATGCACACCCCAGAACGTTTTGAACATTTCGAAACCGCTATCGACGAAATTCCCGAAATTATCGAATGCCTGCTGATCACCGGACAATCCGCCGACTATCAGCTCAAAGCTGTGGTAAAAGATATGGATGCTTACCAGGAATTGTTGCTCAATCGCATTACACGCATCGCAGGCGTTACCGGAGTACACTCCAGCTTTGTTCTGCGCCGGGCCGCAATCAAACATTTCTTGCCGGAAAACTTCCCGCTTTCGAGCTGAATGCGCTATGGCGATTGGTTAATTAGGCGGCAGACCTGAATCAACCGGCCAATATAATCAAGATTATCCGTTTGAACCGAATCGCTCGTGGCAAACCGGATTCCGTTAAATTTTCTTCCAGCATTAATTTTTAAAACTGGAGAATATATCGTTGGATTATAAATTGACTATACCTGACACTTCTGTCAGAATAATTTTAACTTGGGAAGTGCGGCCGCAATAAAACCTCAGCCTTAAAAGGCTGATAAAGGTTACTTACGCCTCAAAACAGCATAACCCAATAATACTTAAGAGGCATATTACTATATTAGTTATTACTATAACAGTAATGTATTTTTAAATCAAGAAAAAAATAGTCAGGAGCACACATGCACAAAAGGGTCGTTGCGCTATTATTTGCTTTAGCGTTGTTTGGGGGGTGCCTTTTTCAGCCAGCCTATGCTACTAACTGGTTTCAGGTTCAAACCGAAGCCTTGCCAGAATGGGGCAAGGGCACTCTGATCGGCTTTCTGGAACCCAACTATACCGAGTCCAAATACACGCCGGCCTTTAACGGGCAGATTCCCAAGGCGGATTACACAGCACCGCTGTTCACCAATACGACCGACCTGACGATGCAGCGTGTCAGGCTATTCATACGAGGCAGCATCAACCCCGACATTTCGTATTATGTGGGCACGGAAGCAGGGCAAAACGGCTACACCTATTCCTTCGGCAATTACGCACCGCGCATCATCGACGCAAACGTTTTATTCAGCCACTACATTCCGGGTGTACGAGTGGAACTGGGAATCATTCGTGCACCGGGACCCGAAGGTGCGATGGAAGGCTTCATGAGCTTCAATTACCTTGAAACCTTTCCACCCGTCATCGCGCAATTGATGCAACCGGTTTTCTACAGCAAAAATATGCATTACAATCCAGCTGGGAACGGCGGGTATTTGGTACCGGGCGCGGACCTCTCCGGCAATAACGGCTTCCGCTACCCGGGCATACAGGCGGAAGACTGGTTCATGATCCGGCCCAACGTCGAACTGGCCTACGGCCTCATGCTCGGCGATAACGGCCGCCAATTCGAATCCGGCACTTCCAACGGACCGATCGGTGCCGGCCGGCTGCAAATGTCGTATCTGCTCGACGACGGCAAGGGGCGCTTTTTCCGTAACGACATTACCGGTTTCGTCTGGTACCAGCAATCGCACCCCGAACTGAACGGCACGTCCAATACCATGATACGCGACGGTTTCGGTATGACGTACCGCGACGGGTACATGCAGACCGGTGCGAAAAGCTTCAAGGCCGAATTCATCAACGGCACGGGCGATATCGCCGCACCGGCCGCCTTTATTGTGGGATTGCCGGGACAGGTCGACACCACATTTTATCCCGGCAGCAACAATCAGGCTTACGGTTACGACGCTTCCGCAGGCTATTTCGTCAGCAACAAGATCGAAATGACGTTGCGTTACGACTATTACGACCGACTGCCTAATATTGCCGCACAGGAAAGGATATTTAAAGATGTGGGAGCAGGTGTGGAGTATCACATCACGCCGCTAACGAGGGTCGTCGCCGACTATTTCATCCGTCAGGTTGAGATTCCCAATCCCTCGGCCGTAGGGAATGCCGTCGCTCAACACAACGCCGAAAGCGTTGTTAACGGAATTGGCAACCAATTCAATATTTATGCGGTATTTGCCTTCTAGAATCCACGGAAAATGCTTTCATAACAATAACAAAAGAAGGCCAGCATCCCGTAGTTGAAAACAACCTGAAGAGCGACCCGCAGCGGCCGCTCTTTTTTTGTGAACATCCTACTTGAAAAAAACCGTCCCCGCCCCCATTATTAGCACTCCTCGACTTAGAGTGCTAAAATTCTTTGAGCCGAGCTCTTTTTAGTCATGCGCAATCGCTTGTTGTGCATTTAATTGTAAATCTTCAGGAGAAACAGCAATGAAAATTCGTCCTTTGCACGATCGTATCATCGTCAAACGTATGGAAGAAGAACGCAAAACCGCTTCCGGTATTGTGATTCCCGATAGCGCCACCGAAAAACCGGACCAGGGTGAAGTACTGGCTGTCGGTAACGGCAAAATCGGCGACGATGGTAAAGCCCGTCCACTGGATGTAAAAGTCGGCGACCGCGTATTGTTCGGCAAATATGCCGGACAAACCGTTAAAGTCGAAGGCGAAGACGTATTGGTCATGCGCGAAGAAGACATCATGGGCGTTCTTGTTTAAACGCCGGTTTTCAATTAATTTGAAAATCAAAGTTTCAGTCTTTCCATTGAATTATCCTATCAGGAGTTAGTTATGCCAGCAAAAGACGTTAAATTCGGTGATGTTGCCCGTCAAAAAATGATGATCGGCGTCAACATTCTGGCCGATGCAGTGAAAGTAACCTTGGGCCCTAAAGGCCGCAACGTGGTATTGGATCGCTCCTTCGGCGCCCCTACCATCACCAAGGACGGCGTATCCGTCGCCAAAGAAATCGAACTGAAAGACAAATTCGAAAACATGGGCGCGCAAATGGTCAAGGAAGTGTCTTCCAAGACTTCCGACGTAGCCGGCGACGGTACCACGACGGCGACCGTCCTGGCTCAAGCCATGCTGAAAGAAGGCATGAAATTCGTTGCCGCCGGCATGAACCCGATGGATCTCAAACGCGGTATGGATAAAGCCGTTATCGCCATCACCGCCGAGCTGCAAAAGATCTCCAAGCCTTGCACCACCAACAAGGAAATCGCCCAGGTCGGCTCGATTTCCGCCAACTCCGAGAGCTCGATCGGCGACATCATCGCTGAAGCGATGAACAAAGTCGGCAAAGAAGGCGTTATTACCGTTGAAGACGGCACCAGCCTGCAAAGCGAACTCGATGTTGTGGAAGGCATGCAGTTCGACCGCGGTTATCTGTCTCCTTATTTCATCAACAATAACGACAAGCAGATCGCTGCTCTGGATAACCCTTTCGTTTTGCTGCATGACAAAAAAATCTCCAATATCCGCGATCTGCTGCCCGCTCTGGAACAAGTCGCCAAAGCCGGTCGTCCTTTGCTCATTATTGCTGAAGACGTGGATGGCGAAGCGCTGGCCACTCTGGTCGTCAACAATATCCGCGGCATCCTCAAAACTTGCGCAGTCAAAGCTCCCGGATTCGGTGATCGCCGCAAGGCCATGCTGGAAGACATCGCCATTCTGACCGGCGGTACGGTCATCGCTGAGGAAGTCGGTCTGACGCTGGATAAAGTCACGCTGACCGAATTAGGTTCGGCCAAACGTATCGAAGTCGGTAAAGACAACACCATCATCATTGATGGCGCCGGTGATGAAAGCAATATCAAGGGCCGTATTTCCCAGATCAATCGTCAGGTTGAAGAAGCGACCAGCGATTACGACAAGGAAAAACTGCAGGAACGCAAGGCCAAACTGGCCGGCGGCGTTGCCGTCATCAAAGTCGGCGCGGCAACCGAAGTCGAGATGAAAGAGAAAAAAGCACGCGTTGAAGACGCCTTGCACGCTACCCGCGCTGCGGTCGAAGAAGGTATCGTTCCAGGCGGCGGCGTAGCTTTGTTGCGCGCCAAAGCCGGAGTCGGCAGCCTGAAGGGCACCAACCCCGATCAGGATGCCGGCATCAAGATCGTATTGCGCGCCATCGAAGAGCCGTTACGCCAAATCGTGATCAATTGCGGCGACGAAGCTTCCGTGGTCGTCAACAAAGTGCTCGAAGGAAAAGGCAATTACGGTTATAACGCAGCAACCAGCGAGTATGGCGACATGGTGGAAATGGGCGTGCTCGATCCCACCAAGGTTACCCGTACCGCCTTGCAAAACGCGGCATCGGTAGCAAGCCTGATGCTGACTACCGATGCCATGGTAGCCGAATTGCCTGAAGACAAATCCAGCGGAGGCGGTGCTGGAATGGGCGATATGGGCGGCATGGGCGGTATGGGCGGCATGATGTAACAATCTGTAAATCGATGCGCTTTCGCGCATCGCCGGCAATACCGGAACCCCGTCTCGATGGCGGGGTTTTTTTATTGCCCCGCCACTGTCCAGGCAAGTTTTTTCATCGATAAATCAGCCCGGGAAACAAGGTAACGCGCGCACGATACCTTATCGTGTTATATTTCGACCATTGAGTGCAAACATCGTTACCCGAGAGGTATCATCAGTGAATATCATGCGGGGTATTGCATACGGCTTGATAGGTATAGCCGCGGTTTCCGTAGCTATTGCAATCTTTATCGTCTACCGGAAAACAAAAGACGTTCCATCGCAGAACGATATGCATGAATCGAAAAATAAAGCCGATTTAATAGATCGTTAAGTTTTTGCCTGCCATGCTGCCCGTTTATTCCATCTATAAAATAGCGTCATCGACTTTCATACCCTCATGACCTCAAAAAAATCCCTGATAATCATAATCGGATTGTTAGCTACCTATGTTTTATCGCCGTTTGCAGTCCCGATTATTGCCGGGGTATGCATGTCCATTGCCGGCATGCCGTACCAGATAACGCTCGAACGACGTGGATTTTCTCCTCGTGTCGCCGCCTGGATACATACCTTGTTCTGGACCGTACTGTTAGCGCTACCGATCTGGATGATTATAGAAACAGCTGTTCCGGCCATGATCAACCTGCTCAAGAACCCGCCGACGCCCGGCTCCATGCTGGCGATGATCTCCGGCATCCCGATGGTGGGATCATGGCTGGCGGATCACGCAGCGTCAGCATTGTCCGCGCCGCTGACCTCCGAAAAACTGGCCGGATGGGCATCCAATAATGCCAGCGCCCTGAAAATGTACGCGCATCAGATATGGATACTTTTGGCTCATATCGGCATTGCCTTATTGGTAGCAGACGCCGTCTCGCGTCATCATCTGACCTTGGGCGAAGCGATCGAACGAATCGTACTCTGGTCCAGCGGAGACGAAAAATTCACTCACTCGCTGCTTGCGATTGCCGCTCAGGCCATACGCTCCGTCGTATTGGGCGTATTGGGCGGGGCCTTGTTCGACGGCGTGCTGGTCGGGGTGATCATGGCGTTTGCGCAGGTTCCTTCATGGCCCATCTGGACTGTCGCCGTCGCCATATTATCATC
Source organism: Sulfuriferula sp. (assembly GCA_027345925.1). GTDB lineage: Bacteria > Pseudomonadota > Gammaproteobacteria > Burkholderiales > Sulfuriferulaceae > Sulfuriferula. The sequence continues at coordinate 1,727 of DAIETB010000011.1, read as the reverse complement.
CGTACCGATGGGCTCCACTGCCGTGATTATCATCGCCTCGGCAGTCTTGCTGACCGAACAGCACTGGATTGCCGCACTCAGCGTACTGGTGTTAAGCCATATGATTACGCTGAGCGCGGATTTTTTTATCAAACCGCGCTTGACCGGAGCCAAGACCCACACGCCTTTTATGATTGCCTTGTTAAGCATTCTGGGTGGCGTAGAAGTATTCGGCCTGATCGGCCTCATAGTCGGCCCCGTGATTGTATTGACGGCCGCCGGTTTATGGCAGCAATGGGAACGACAGCAGACATAAACAGTCGGGCTCTGACATATCACTGTCCGCGGTTTCGCCCAAGTTACACGCAATGTGTCTGTCTACGTTTAGCCAGCGCAAACGCTTCGGCTTTCCGGTTAACGCCACTCCTGATATTCTGCGGCAATTCCCTTACAATTACGTTTTAATGGACCACATCGGCAGCCAGGTTATGCTGGCCGATATTACCAGCAAGCCGTTTTACGGCAGCCATAGCAATATTCGTTTGTTTTCAGGAATAAGGAAGCGTCATGCAATCGTTTGATCTTATCGTAATCGGCTCGGGACCGGGCGGCTATCGTGCTGCCGTACTCGCCACGCTACGCGGACTGAGCGTAGCCATCGCAGAGGCCGGCGCATGGGGAGGATGCTGCCTGAATCGCGGCTGCGTACCCAAAAAAGCCTGGCATCATACCGCGCGTTTAATTGCGAACAACAGTCGCTATGCCGAACGCGGAGTGACTGGCCGATTGACCGCCGATCTGGAACAGGCTTGGGAACATCAGCATAAAGTCGTGAACACGGTACGCGACAGCTATACCGATTATATGAAGCGACTGGGTATCAGCGCGTTTCAGGGTACGGCGTCCTTCATCGATGCCAATACCGTCGACATTGGAGGCACGAATATAACAGCCAAACATATCATCATCGCAACCGGATCGAGCCCTTTTGTGCCGCAGGAATATCCCCTGGCAGCCGGACGAATATTGACGACAGATGATTTATTCGATCAACCTGTCCCCGCCGGCAGAAAAGTCGCCATCGTCGGCAGCGGAGTCATAGGCAGCGAATTCGCTTTCATCCTCAGCCAGCTCGGCTGCGAGGTGGTATGGTTATCCAATAGTACGCCTTTATCCAGAAGCGAATTCTCGGCCCCCGCGCTCAAAATTTTGCATAAGGCGCTCAAACAGACCGGAATTGTCACGCACACACGGGCAACCCGCGTCAGTTTGCTGGATGACGGCGTGGAACTTGCTTTTGCCGACGGCACCAATGTCAAGGTGGATTGGGTTTTACTGGGTTCCGGCCGGATACCGCACACCACTGCTTTGCATCCGGAACGGGCGGGGGTAAGGCTGGACGAGAAGGGCTTCGTACAGGTAAATGCGCACCTCCAAACCGCCGCAAGCCACATTTATGCGATAGGCGATGTGGCCAATCCGCGCATGACCGCCAATCAGGCTTTGGCGGATGCTGCGGTCGCGGTGGCCAATATTCTCAAACCGGATACGCGCAAACAAACTCCGGCGGCGGTGCCCGAGCTGGTTTATTCGGCGGTGGAATTGGGGCGTATCGGTCTTAATGAAGACGATGCGGAAGATGCCGGTCTCGAAGTGGCTACCGGCTTCGCCGCTTTTGAAAGCAATCCCCGCGCATTGGGCCAGGACGACACAGAGGGCTTTGTACGGCTGATCGCGGATATGGATAA
>DAIETB010000005.1:0-10894 GCA_027345925.1 Sulfuriferula sp. | reverse complement strand
CGCCGGTTCCATATTTCTCCCTGCCAATGACCGGTTGCATTCAAAGCATTCCAGATAGTGGCATAAAATGCCCTGTTATGGCGGCCGGAACTCAACAAGCTGGTTTTTTTCCCTACGGCTTCTTCCCAGCTGTAGCCGGTTAATTCGGTAAATGCGGCATTAATCCATACTATGTTTCCGGTGCTATCGACTACCGACATCGGCTCGCTGGAATGTTGAAATATCATCGCCGCAAGTTGCTGGGCCTCTTCCGCTTTTTTTCGCTCGGTAATATCGCGCGCCATTGCGACAAATAATTTTTTACCGTTACTTTCTTCAACCAGTTGCAGAAATATATCGACTTCGAATTCGGTCAGATCACTACGACGAAACACGGTCTCAAAACGGAGGGTCTCCTGTTCGCCGGACAACAACGGTAGAATCAGTTGATAAAATCCGGACTTTGAAAATAGCGGCAATATGTGGCATGGCGTCATGATCAGCAACGCTTCCCGACTATATCCGAGTCCTTGAATTACCCCATGATTCAAATAAACGAAATGCAGCGTATCCGGCTCGAACATAAAAATCATGTCCAGAGTATTGTCCAGAATATTTTTGAACCGCAACAGTTCTTCTTCCGCTTGCCGTCGGGCAGTAATATCGCTGGCGATTCCGATGATCCCGGTTACTGATCCCTCGGCGTCACGAACCTTAACCTTAACGATTTCCAGCACATGAGTTTTGCCGTCGGCAAAAGGTAATGTTTCATAAGAAATATGCGGCGTATCCCGGTTAAGACATTCGAGATCGGATTTGATGCAGCTTTCGGCCAGCGTCGGTCCTAGCGCTTCCACCTGATGTTTGGCGGCGAGGGCATGACTTTCGCACAAACCTACCGAATCGCAAAATGCTTTGTTTATAAATCGGTAACGTCCATCTATGCCCAGCAGCCAGATACCAAAAGGCGCATTATCAAGAATTGCCTGCAAGCTATGCTGTTGGAGGACTTCTGGCTGCCCTGTTTCATTGATATCCAGCTTTTTCTCCTTTTATAATTTGTGAGCATATCCATAACCGCAAGTCAAAATATCGATTATGCTGATAGTCGCATTTATACGCTCGGCATAGTTGTTTAAATTTGCCTGAAAAGCACCGAATATCAATGGCAACTGCTGAGCAGCATCTCAAAGTGCTTGGCGCAAAGCGGTTGACTGAAAAAAAACCCTTGCCCTTCCTCACAATGCTGGCCTTTGAGAAAATCAACTTGCATTTGCTGTTCCACACCTTCGGCAACCACTTGTTGTTTCAAACTTGTGCCCATTGCTATAACTGCGCTTACGATAATGCCATTGCCCTTGGCTGTCAAAATATCCTGCACGAATGAACGGTCTATTTTGAGGACATCGATAGGAAACTGATTCAGATAACTCAAACTTGAATAACCGGTACCGAAATCGTCTACCGCTATCTGGACGCCCATTTTCTTTAGTTGCTGCAAAACCTGAGTGCTCGATTCAGCATCTCGCATCAATACGCTTTCGGTAATTTCCAGTTGCAATGAATCGGGCGACAATTCTGTTTCCTCGAGGATGGCGCGTACTCCGTCGACAAAATCTTTGCACCGGAATTCCAACGCGGATATATTCACGGCTATAGATGGGAGTTCGAGGCCGGAATTTTTCCAGCGCTGCGCCTGCAAACAAGCTTCGCGCAACACCCAGCGTCCGATAGGTACGATCAAACCGCTATCTTCAGCGATCGGTACAAAACGGTTCGGCAACATCACGCCCCATTGCGGGTGAACCCAGCGCAATAATGCTTCGGCACCGGTAATCTTACCGGTAGCCAGATTCACCTTGGACTGATAATGCAATACCAGCTGTTCACGTATCAGCGCATGGCGCAAACTGGTTTCTATGACTTGTCGCTGCACTGCCCGAACGTTCATATCGCTCTTGAAAAACTGATAATTGTTACGACCTTTTTCCTTGGCCTGATACATGGCCGTATCCGCATTCTTGATCAGGGTTTCGGCATTCTGCCCGTCGGCGGGGAAGATGCTGATCCCGATGCTTGGCGTTACATGCAGATCGTGACCGACTATAAAATGCGACATCGACAGCATGTCCAGTATCTTGTCGGCAATCACTGCCGCCCCTTCCTTGTCGCTGTCTTCGGTAAGCAATACGACGAATTCGTCGCCGCCCTGACGACTGACTGTATCTGAACTGCGTACGCAAGCGCTTAAACGGCGCGCGACCGATTGCAATAATTTATCTCCGATTGCATGTCCCAGGGAGTCGTTGATATGTTTAAAATTATCAAGATCGAGAAATAATACGGCCAGATGCGTACCCCGTCTTTCCGCTTGCGAAATGGCTTGAGTTATGCGGTCGTTGAGCAGCAGCCGGTTGGGCAGATTGGTCAGAAAATCATGTTGCGCCAAATGAGCCATTTTCATAGCCATCATCTGCACGGCAGAAATATCGTGAAACATGATGACGGCGCCGGAAATTTCGCCCGTCAAATCGCATACCGGCGCTACAGAATGCTCGATAATCGCTTCGGTACCATCGCGACGGATTAAAATCAGCCCGGTCATCATTGCTATCGGTTTATTTTGCTGGATAACCCATTCAACCGGATGAATATCGACTTTTCTCGTTGCGCTGTTTACGACGTTCATGACTTTCGCAATCCGGGAACCACGCGCCTCGTCTCGCGACCAGCCAGTCATATTTTCCGCGGCAACATTCAGATAGTTGACATTCCCTGCCATATCGACGCCTATTACCGCATCACTGATCGAATTAAGTATGACTTCGGCACGAGCCTTGTCAAGAAACAGGTCTTCTTCGATCACCAGGCGCTGGATAATATGCTGATGCGCATGCGCAAGAGCGTCTCCGGTCTGTTTTTTTTCCGTCACATCGCTGCCTTCGACGAATATACCGGTTACCTTGCCTTGAGTATCCCTGATCGGCTGATAAATAAAATTCACATAACGAAGAACAGAATGCGACTTCAAGGAAACCGGCATTTCCCTCCGTACGATCGCCTCTCCCGAAACGTAGGCTTCGTCAAGCAAAGCCAGAAAGTCCTGCTTGGCGAGTTCAGGTATCGCCATACGCACGGATTTGCCGATAATTTCACGGTTTCCGATCAATTGCCGTGCAGCCGCATTCGTCAATTCGATTATGTGATCGGGGCCTTTGAGCAACATCATGAATCCTGGCGCCTGCTCAAACATCTGTTGCAGTTGATCGGCCGCAAACCGGGTAGTGGCAAAGAAATTTCCGCTACTCGCCGTCTCGGCCCGAATTCCACCTATTTTATTGCTTTCATCGTAGATGGGAGAAAACGTCGTTGCAAAATAATGTGCAGCCTGCCGGGCAGCCGAAACGGAAAAATTTGCCGGAGCTTCGATACGCATCTCATTGCCTGTTTTATGTATTTGCCGATAAATCGATTCTATAAATTCCCGCTCATCAGGCCAGCAGTCCTGCGTACGCTATCCCAATGCGCCCGGATGCCGGTCACCCAGCACCGCCCTGTATGCATCGTTATAGATCTGAATGAAATCCGGCCCCCATACAATTAACGTCGGTAACGCGGAATCGAGCAATTTCGCTACTGAATCCCGCAAGCTTACGCTCCAGTGATCCATACCGCCGAGAGAGGTCTTCGACCAGTCAAAATCGCGTATCAAGCGAGCCATTTCTTGGTCTACTGCCAATTCGCCGTGTATGGAATGATTTATATTCATGTCATTTAGTATTGTTTTTTATGAGGTCTTTTGCTTGAAACTCAATTATTCAAAATGATTTTCGGGTCCTGATAGAGTTATTAACTGCCCTGAATTTACCTAACATTCACATTCGAACCGTTAATTAGTCTTCTAGTAACTCCCTATTTTATCAATATAAAAGATACTACCGAACGATTCCGTACGATACGCCACATTACCGGATTTTATCAATTTTTGCTGCTGACCGACTCAAACAGAAGGGGTGAGTTATTGGCTTTTTTTCCGAGACAACCCACTTCATAGATAGCGAAACGAGAAGTATTACTATGTTGCCTCACGTACAGAGCCAGTCTCATCTTCCCACTATTCTAAAAAGGCCTGCACGATTAAATCGGGCTGATTCAATCATATTGAATGTTGTTTTCAACGTAGCCAATATGTAACAACGCAAATTGCATATTGATGAAGCATGCCTGGTCGGGCGCTACTCTTCAATACTAATTTTACGCCCAGGGATACAGAGTTCCTTATCCCCAATGAAAGTTATCAAATGTCAGAAAAAAAAATCGTCATTATCGGCGCAGGCCCTACCGGACTTGGTGCAGCTTATCGTCTGCAAGAGCTGGGCTACAGCAATTTCGTTATTCTGGAAGCCGCCAACAAGGTTGGCGGGCTCGCCGCCTCGGAAAAAAGCCCTAACGGATTCATCTACGATATAGGGGGACACGTTCTGTTTTCGCATTACGAATATTTCGATAAATTATTCGATAAACTGATGGGTGACGATTATCAGGAATTGGTACGAGAATCCTGGGTATGGATGTTCGACCGTTTTCTCCCCTATCCTTTCCAGAATAACATTAAATTTCTCCCCCCTGAAATTGTGCTGGAATGCTTAATCGGGCTAATTGAAGCCCAAAAACTGCCTTTTGATTTAAATCGCTTCAATAATTTCGAGGAATTCATTTATGGGGTATTCGGTGCCGGGATAGCCAAATATTTCATGATGCCTTACAACTTCAAGGTTTGGGCTCATCCGCCGAAAATGATGAACAAAGAATGGATAGGCGAGCGTGTTTCCATCGTTGATTTGAAACGGGTATTAGGCAATGTCATTCTCGATCGCGACGATGTGGCCTGGGGACCGAATTCGACCTTCAAATATCCCCGCTTCGGTGGAACCGGGGAAATATACGCCAGGATGCAGCCCTACGTTCAGGCACAATTGCGGCTTAATACCCGCGTCATCGGCATCGATGCGGAAAAACACGAAGTGCTGCTCGAAAACGGCCAGCGCGAATCGTACGATCACCTGATGTCGACCGCACCTCTCGATCAATTGATTCTATCCATGAAAAACCAGGTACCGGCAGAAATTTCAGAACACGCCTCCCGACTACAGCATTCTGGATCGTTCATCGTTGGCATAGGCATTAAACAGCCCAGCCCTTCCAAAAAATGCTGGATGTATTTTCCCGAGGACAATTGTCCCTATTATCGGCTGACGTACCTGTCCAACTATTCTCCTGACGTCGTTCCCGATACCAGAACCCATTATTCATTGCTCGCCGAGATTTCGCGTTCGCCGTATAAACCGGTCGATCGCGACACGGTAATAGAAGATACGATACAGGGTTTGATCAACACCCGCATCATTTCAGAAGCCGACCGCAAGGACATCGTCGACACCTATCTGATCGAACGCGACTACACCTACCCCTTGCCGGGCCTGGCAAGAGATGCGGCGCTAAATGCTCTTCATCCCTATCTCGAATCGCTGGACATCTATTCTCGCGGACGTTTCGGTGCCTGGCGCTACGAAGTGGCCAATATGGATCATTCGGTAGCACAGGGGGTCGAATGGGCGAATCGCATAGTACAGGGTGACAAGGACAACGAACTTACCTATCTGGCAAAACGAGGCTGTTGATAATTTTTACAGGAGATTGAAAATGAATACATTGACCGAGCAAATTGTACCCTTTGCTAAAAACGATACTCCTTCGATTATCGTCCACAGCCACTTACGCTGGGATTTTGTCTGGCAGCGTCCCCAGCAGACCCATTCTCGCCTGGCTCAGGATTTCGCCATACTTTTCCTGGAAGAACCGATTTATTCAGACGCGGGAGAAAAGCGTCTTCATCTTTCGGTCCCTCAAGCCAATATCATCCGGGCAGTACCCTATTTACCCACGGCATTGCGCGACGATTACGATGCCTCCGTCCTCGCAGTACGTAGCCTGCTCAGAGAAACCTTTGCTGCGGATAAAACGCTGGCAACGCAATTCAAATTTCCCATATTTTGGTTTTATACCCCCATGCCGGCTCCGGCCATGCTCGGTCAATTCAGAGAATGCGCAGTGGTGTACGATTGCATGGACGAGCTTTCGCAATTCCACGGCGCGCCCAACGGCATAGCGGCACGGGAAACCGCCCTGCTGGCGAAAGCCGATATAGTCTTCACCGGCGGCAGAAAGCTTTATGAATCGAAATCCCGCTTCCACAGCAACGTTCATTTTTTCGGCTGCGGCGTCGATGTCGAACATTATGCACGAGCTAGGTCGCCTGCCATCGACATCCCGCAGGACGTCGCTCATTTGCAGGGCCCCGTCGCCGGTTATATCGGAGTAATAGACGAGCGCGTCGATTATGACCTGATCAGCCGGCTGGCGGAATCGAATCCCTCGCTCCAGATCGTTATGGTCGGTCCCGTAGTCAAAGTCGATCCGGACAAATTGCCCCGACAGAAAAATATTCATTGGATGGGTCAACGCGATTATGCCGAACTGCCGAGTTATATTAAAGTATTCGACGTCTGTCTGATGCCGTTTGCGCTCAATGAAGCAACGGAATACATTAATCCCACGAAAACCCTGGAATACCTGGCAGCCGGCAAACCGGTCGTTTCTACTGCGATCGGCGATGTCATCCGTAATTTCCGGCAATTTGTAAGCATAGCCGGTACGCATGAGGAATTCGTCGAGCGCGTGCTTAACGCGGCCGCCGCTCCTGATCGTGACGTAATCAAAGCTGGTATCGCCCATGCCGCGACCATGACCTGGGATTCGATCGTACTACAGATGAAAAATCTGCTCGATGAAACGGTATATGCTCGATCTTCGGCGCGTATTTCAGTAGCTTCGTAATATCAAACGGCAATATACCTTAAGCGCAACCAGCTGACCGATGCCCGCATCGGTTCAGCGTTACAGTCGAATCAAAATCTATCGAATACACCATGAAAAAAGAATTTATATCCCCACCGCTGTTTAAATCTTACTGGATAGCCGGCTACGAATCGTCCTGCCACATCAATGCCAAAGGCGAACGGCTAGATATGCTGGCAGCCACGCAACACGACAGTCAGGTGGATACCGATTATGCGTTATTGCGCGCTGCCGGCATCAGTACCGCCCGCGATGCCGTACGCTGGCCGCTGGTAGAAAAAACACCCGGCAACTATGATTTCTCGTCGTTCGTCCCCATGCTCGAGGCAGCAAAAAGGCATGGCATTCAGGTAATATGGGACGTCTGCCATTACGGCTGGCCTGACGGGCTGGATCTGCTTTCTCCGGAATTCGTCACTCGTTTTGCCCGGTTTTCCGCAGCGTTGGCAAAAACAGTCAAACAATATACGGACGAACCGCCGTTTTATTCGCCGATCAACGAAATTTCCTTTTTTGCCTGGGCAACGGGCGAAAGCGGATGGTTTTATCCGCATCTCAATCATCGCGGAGGGGAAATCAAGCGCCAGCTTGTCAAAGCCGCCATCGCCTGCATGGATGCCATATGGGAAGTCGATCCGCGCGCCCGTTTCGTTCATGTCGATCCGGTAATCCGGGTGATTCCGAAACGGGACCAGCTACAGTTTAGCCAGGCCGCGCACGATTATACGGAAAGCCAGTACGAAGCATGGGACATGATCGCCGGCCGGCAGGCTCCCGAACTCGGCGGCGATCCCAAATATCTGGACATCATTGGGGTAAATTATTACCATTCGAATCAATGGGAATACGAAGGGGACCGGCTACGCTGGGAAGATGCGCCGCGCGACGAGCGCTGGATGTCGTTCAGCCAGATGCTGGCGCAAATCCATCACCGCTACCGGACCGATATTTTCATAGGCGAAACCAGTCATTTCGGTGCAGGCAGAGCGCGCTGGATCGCCGAAATAGCAGCCGAAATCGCCGTAGCGCGCGTCAACGACATCCCGATTGCAGGCATTTGCATTTATCCCATCCTGGACCGATCCGATTGGCTGGATCCCGAACATTGGCATAATAGCGGCTTATGGGATCTGCATCGCAACACGGACGGCAAACTAGTGCGCGTATTACACGAAGAATATGCGACTGAGCTCAAACACGCGCAATTACTGCTGGCATCTCAGGAATGCTCCTGAGCTGAGCCTCTTCTTGCGATCGCGGCTTTGACGGGAACCAGTATGTCTCCGCTATGGCCGCTGCGATTATAGGATTTGCGAATGGCGGCGGCCGCTTTTCGGCCTGCCCCGGCTTTGGCCAGAGCGACGCAGGCACCGCCGAAACCGGCACCGGTCAGGCGCGCCCCGAACACGTCTTTGTGCGATTGCATGATATCGACCAGCGTGTCCAGCGCTTCGGTCGACACCATAAAATCGTCGCGCAAACTGGCATGAGATGCATTCATCAATGTCCCGAAATGCTCGGCGCTGATGATACCGTCAACCGCTTCGAGCACGCGGTTGTTTTCGCTAACGACATGGCGGGCTCGTTGCGCCAGAGGTGGGGGCAACCATTCGACTTGCGCAATATTCGATACGTCGCGCAACGCTTTGACTTCCAGCAGTTCCGCCGCCGCTTCGCATTCGGCGCGCCGTTCGTTATACGCGCTGCCGGCCAGCGTCCTCGGTATCCCGCTATCGATCACGATCAGTTCAGCGCCTGCGGGCAAGGGTAGCAGCCTGCGTTCCAGCGTACGCGTATCCAGAAACAGCATGTGAGCGGTATCGGCAAGACTCGACGCCATCTGATCCATGATGCCGCAATTGACGTGCGCATACTCGATTTCAGCTTGTTGAGCGAACTGTGTAATTTTAACGTCGTCCATATCCAACCCGAGTAATTCTCGCAATGCACGCAAAACAGCCACTTCCAGCGCAGCACTGCTCGATAGCCCAGATCCGATGGGCACGGTGGACGACACATGAATCGAAACCGGCGGAATGCGATAGCCATGATGTTCGAGAACCTTGATGCAACCGACTACATAACTGGCAAACCCCGCCGTTTCCTCGGCGGCGGGCGTACAGGTCAAATACACATCAAGCTTGTCGGCGTAAAAATGATGGTCATCGTCGATGCTGTAACCCACTTCAACCACCGTGCGTTGCGGAATCGCGGTCGGCAGCACATATCCGTCATTGTAATCGGTATGTTCTCCCAGCAAATTTACCCGCCCCGGCGCGCAAGCCTTCGTTATCGCGGTACGGCCGAAAATTTTCTGGAAACTGGCCATTATCGCTCCATCGGCCAAGGGCGCAATCTATCCTGAACCTTTACGCTCGGCCACGCTGCATCGCTAGTCAAATTATCCAGTTCGTCGTAATGCCCGAGCAGGAAAGTATCTTCCACTTTAACGCCCGGTACGCTCGGGTTCCAGGCGTAGGCCTGCGGAGGCGCTATCCGATCCGGAGTGGAGGGAGTCGCAACGATTTCCCGCGCCAGGTAGCCGGTAGTGCCGCCCTGATGATGCGCCTTGATCGCTTCATGCCAGCCGCGCGCCGCATAGGCATCGGCCAGGGCGGCATAAACCGTGTCCAGACTGTTGCCCGCCTGCGTTGCGTCCAGAGCGATTGCTTCGATTTCCATAATTTGCGGATGTTGCATCGTTTGCGCCGGCGATAACTTGCGAAACGAAACAAAACGGGTAAGGTTTGCATACAAACCGTATTTGCGCGCGCAAAACACAAGCATGGCATAACCGTCCAGCGTATTTTCGCTCGGCACCGGATGACGGTAAGCCAGAACGCGCCGTTCCCCGGCGGCCAGAGTCAGCGTCGGGTGCAAACCTCGTGCCCACATCGCTTCGGCACCCGCGCCGGCGAGCTCGTATTCGCTCCAGCCCGGCTGAGCCGCCAGCATCACTTCCGTCATCGCTGCCGCAGCCAGCCGGCCGACCTTGCGGTAACGTTTGATTTCGCTGGGCATCAGCGTCCGTTTCCGGGCAATCAGTTGCGCCGGCAAACCCTGTTCATCACCCTGCGGACGATCACTCAATACGCTTTTCCCTGCTGCATTATCCGTAACGAATCTTTCGCGTTTCAAGGCATCTTCCCAGGGAAATACCTGCAAATCGATAACCGGCGTCAATTCCTCATGGCGCAACCGTGCCGCTTCGATTTCATCGGTAAGTATCCAGGCGTCCGTAGCACTAACCAGTACCTCCGCGATCCCGACCTCCTGCGCCAGCAATACAGTATTCGACCCGCCCGCCGTCGCCCAGGCAAACCAGTCCGTCCCGCGTAAACGTACGGCGCCGGCATCGGCGGTTTCCAGCGATTGACGGATCATCGCCAGTTTGGATTTTACTTCCGCCGCCCTTTCAGTCATCGATATTCACCTCTACCGCCTGCAAATCCAGAGCTTTGGCTTCGGGCAGCGCATCGCTGGCAAACATCCCCGCCGCCAGCTCCGTACCAGCCAGATACTTGAGTTTGTCGCGCGTCCGGTAAGGCGGGTAAAACTCCGCATGCAAATGCGTTTCAGGATGCGCACAGCCGTCGGTCGGGGCCTGATACCAGGCCATTAGATAAGGAAACGGTTTGTCCCATAGCGCATCGAATTTTTTGAGCACGGTTTTGAGCGCGCGGGCGAGATCGCTACGCTGTTCGGCGCTGAGCGCGGTAAAATCGCTCACCGCCTTGCGCGTCGCCACCCAGACTTCATAGGGATACCGCGCCCAGGCAGGAATAAACGCCACCGCATGCGGCCCCAGATAAATCAGGCGGGTTTTTTCGCTAATTTCAAGTTCGATGTAATGCTACAGCAAAGCCTGACGGGTTTGCCGGTAATAGGCGATCTCCTGGCTGTGCATCTGTTTCGGCACCGGAGGGACGAACGGATAGGCATAAATCTGGCCGTGCGGATGATGCAGGGTGACCCCCACTTCCACGCCACGATTTTC
>DAIETB010000004.1:0-9410 GCA_027345925.1 Sulfuriferula sp. | reverse complement strand
TCGTAGGCGTGTCTTACGCATGGAAGATGTAATACTAAAGCCGGTTTAACAAAAAAAAGCACGTTGCGCGCAGTTTATCGCGCGATTAAAGGCCGAGGGTTTATCCCTCGGTTTTTTTATGCGCGCTGTAGCGGGGAATGTTAGACTCGATCATCGCAATTTCGGCAGGAACGAACATGGAAGAAACGGTTAAGGCTCATGTGTTGGTCGTCGACGATGACGACGGGCTGCGCAGTTTGCTGGAGCAGTATCTGGTCGCCAACGGCTATGAGGTCAGCCTCGCAGAAAACGGCACTGCCATGGACGCCCGACTGGCTGCAGGCAAGCCGGATCTGATTATCCTGGATCTGATGCTGCCGGGCGAAGACGGATTGTCGATCGCGAGGCGGCTGCGTTCTAGCGTCAGTCTGCCCATCATCATGCTGTCGGCACGCGGCGAAGACATAGACCGCATCGTCGGCCTGGAAGTCGGCGCCGACGATTATCTTGCCAAGCCGTTTAACCCCAGGGAGTTGCTGGCGCGTATCCGAGCCGTGCTCAGGCGGAAGCAGGAACAGCCTGCCGCGCCTGAGAGCGGAGTCGGAAATATCGTGCGCTTCGGCGAGGATTTCGAGCTCAATCTCAACGCCCAGACGCTGTCCAGAAACGGACTGCCTATCGGTCTGACGACGGCTGAGTTCGGCATTCTGCAAATATTTACCCAGCACCCCAATCGTGTCCTCTCGCGCGACCAGTTGATGGATCTGCTCAAAGGTTACGACAGGGATCCTTTCGATCGCAGTATCGATGTGCGTGTAACCCGATTACGCCGCAAGATAGAACCCGACCCCGCCGATCCGGTTTATATCAAGACGGTGTGGGGGCAGGGATATCTGTTCGTTCCCAAGGGTGCAGCGCAGTGAAATTGTGGCCGAATTCGCTGTTCGGCCGTACGGCCGCTACGCTTGGGCTGGCGTTTCTGCTGTTTCAGACCATAGTTCTGGCAGTCGTAGCTCTTGCCGTACTGCAACCTATGGCCGAACGTTCGGCCGACGATCTGGCGGCATTGATCGTTCTGTCGGCGCAGACTTGGGCGGAATTGCCGCCCGACACGCGCCCTGCATTTGAGCAGGAACTGATAGAACACCATCATTTGCGCATTAATAAAATAGACAGTGTGAGCAATAAGCCGCGCGACCGGTTCCTGAACAGTAAAAACATAGAGCGCGCACTGTCGCAGCGTACCGGTCAGAACATCATTTTGCAGGCCGGAGATAAAGGCTGGACCTGGGCCGACCTGGCAATGGGCGGCCATCTGATCCGCGTCGGATTCATACGAAGCCGTTATAATATCAGGTCGCCGCTAACGGCAGTCGGCTTGCTTAGCTTGGGTGCTTTATTGACCTGGTTTACCGGTATTATTACCGTACGGCGTATTACCACCACTCTGGCGCAACTGGGCGCTGCGGCGGGCCAGGTAGGGCAAGGTCAGATGCCCAAACCTCTGCCGGAGACCGGACCTGCAGAACTGGCGACGCTGGCGCATGCCTTTAACCGGATGGCAAACGAGGTACAGGCGCTGCTCGCTAATCGCACTACGCTGCTGGCAGGCATTTCGCACGATTTACGTACGCCGATTGCGCGTATGCGTCTTGCGGTCGCGATGTTGCCGACTACGACCAGTCCATTGTTGCTCAATCAATTCGAGCGCGATCTCGAACAAATGAATAACCTGATCGGCAGTTTTCTGGAAATGGCGCGAGGTCTGCAAAGCGAAAGCCGGCAAAAAGTCGATCTGCACGAGATTCTGAATGGACTGGCCGAAGATGCCGGACGTGCGGGAGGTCATGTCGTATGCGAATTCGACGGCGCTTGCATAGGTGAAATTGCGGTACATGGATTCCAGCGTATCGTGGCTAATCTGATCGAAAACGCCTTGCGCTACGGCAAGTCCGATACCGCAGCCAGTCAAGTGACCGTGACGTGCGAACGCCATGCGGAAGATATTCTGGTCAGGATCATGGATCGCGGCCCCGGCATTCCTGCCGATCAGCTTGAAGCGGTATTCCGTCCTTTCTATCGGCTGGAATCGTCGCGGAACCAGACGACAGGCGGTAGCGGGCTGGGTTTGGCGATTGCGCGGCAATTGGCGGAGGCCAACGGCTGGCGATTGCTTCTGGGGGCAAGAGCAGGGGGCGGCCTGACGGCAAGCCTGACGATCGCTCAGGGGAAAACGCTTCCGTGAAAATTATCCATGCAATGGCTTTTTGTGTTTTATGCCCCTCCGCGCTTTCAAATTATCAGTTCTAGGGTAAAATCGCGCTTTTATCGTTTAAGGCGCCGCATGCCGACTTTTCAGGAAATCATCTTAACGCTGCAACAATTCTGGGCGCGCCACGGTTGCGTGTTATTGCAACCTTACGATATGGAAATGGGTGCAGGAACATTTCACACCGCGACTTTTTTGCGCGCATTAGGCCCTGAGCCCTGGAAAGCAGCGTTCGTCCAGCCTTCGCGTCGGCCGAAAGATGGCCGCTACGGCGAAAACCCCAATCGGCTGCAACATTATTATCAGTTTCAAGTGGTATTGAAACCCAGTCCGGACAATATCCAGGAACTGTATCTCGACAGCCTGCGCGCGTTGGGCGTCGATCCGACCGTGCATGATATCCGTTTCGTCGAAGACGACTGGGAATCGCCCAGTCTCGGCGCCTGGGGCTTAGGTTGGGAAGTCTGGCTCAACGGCATGGAAGTGACGCAATTCACGTATTTTCAGGAGGTCGGCGGTCTGCCGTGCAAACCGGTGCTGGGCGAAATCACCTACGGTCTGGAACGGTTGGCGATGTATCTGCAAGGCGTGGAAAACGTCTACGATCTGGTCTGGACCGAAGGCGTGAGTTACGGCGATGTCTACCATCAGAACGAGGTCGAACAGTCGCGTTACAATTTCGAGTACGCCAATGTCGAATGGCTGCTGCAGCAGTTCAACGATTTCGAGCGCGAGGCGACGCGCCTGATGGATGCAGGTCTGGCGTTGCCGGGATTCGAAATGGTTATGAAATGTTCGCACACTTTTAATCTGCTCGACGCGCGCGGCGCTATTTCGGTTACCGAGCGGGCTGCCTATATCGGGCGCGTACGCACGCTGTCGCGAAAAGTGGCGCGAGCGTATTTCGACGCGCGGGAAGCTTTGGGATTTCCCATGTTAAACAAAACCGGAGTCCTGCCGTGAGCGCGACCTTACTGATAGAAGTATTGACCGAAGAATTGCCGCCCAAAGCGCTGGAAAAACTGTCTGCCGCTTTTACCGGCAGCATCGTGACGGCACTGCAACAGCAAGGGTATTGCAGCGCCAGCGCGGCAGTATCGTCGTATGCCACCCCGCGCCGCCTTGCCGTCGCCGTCGCCGGGGTCGCACCGGTGCAGCCGCCCCGGCAAATCGAACGCAAAGGGCCAGCCGTCGCCACCGCGATGAAAAACGGCGAACCGACCCCTGCCCTGGCAGGATTTGCGCGTTCGTGCGGCGTGGCGGTCGATCAACTGGAAATCATGCACGACGGCAAGCAGGATTGTTACGTATTTCGCAACGAGCAGCCGGGCGTAGCGCTGACGCAGAATTTGACGGAAATCGTGACGGAAGCGCTGATCAAGTTGCCGACGCCGAAACGGATGCGCTGGGGCGACGGCGAAGTCGAATTCGTACGGCCGCTGCATGGTCTCGTCATGCTGCATGGCGCCGACATTATTCCGGGTTCCGTTTTAGGGCTGGAGAGCGGCAATACGACGCTGGGCCATCGTTTTTTAAGCTCGGGAGCGATCGTTATCCGCCACGCTGACGACTATGCGGCGACGATGCGGCAATCCGGCCGGATCATGCCCGATTACGCGTTGCGCCGCGCAGCGATCCGCGATCAGTTGACCGTTGCGGCGGGCGACGCAAAAGTGCTGTGGGACGATGCGCTGCTGGATGAAGTCACCGCCCTGGTCGAATATCCCAGCGTATATGCGGGGACTTTCAGCGCCGATTTTCTGCAGGTGCCGGCGGAATGTCTGATATTATCGATGAAACAGCACCAGAAATATTTTCCGCTGGCTGACGCGGCGGGTAATTTGCTGCCCCGATTTCTGCTCGTATCCAATCTACAGACCGACGATCCCGCTCCTATTATTCAGGGAAACGAGCGCGTATTGCGCGCGCGGTTATCCGATGCCCGGTTTTTCTTCGAGCAGGACCGGAAAATCCCGCTCGAAGACCGGGTAGGCAAACTAGCTCACGTCGTGTATCACAACAAGCTCGGTACCCAGCTTGCGCGGGTCGAACGCTTGCGGCGGACGGCGGCGACGATCGCGGGTTTGCTGCAGGCAGACAGCACGATGGCAGAGCGCGCCGCGTATCTGGCCAAAGCCGACCTGCTCACCGATATGGTAGGCGAATTTCCCGAACTGCAAGGCCAGATGGGCGAACGATATGCGATGCTGGACGGCGAAACTCCCGAAGTTGCCGCTGCGATCGCCGCGCATTACCGGCCGCGCTTTGCCGGCGATGCGCTGCCGCAGGGCGCGATTGCGATCAGCGTTGCGCTGGCCGACAAACTCGACACCCTGATCGGCATATTCGGCATCGGTGCGATTCCGACCGGCGACAAGGATCCGTTTGCCCTGCGCCGCGCTGCGCTCGGAGTGTTGAGGATTTTGATCGAAACGCCCCTGGCGCTGTCTTTGCCGGTATTGCTGGCGCAGGCCCAAGCGGGATTTTCCGGCACTACCGTAGCCGGCGGGACCGATAGTGAAGTGTATGTCTTTTTGCTTGAGCGCTTGCGTTCTTATCTGAAAGAACAAGGCTACGATGCGCTGGAAATCGAGGCGGTGCTGGCCGGACGGCCGGAACGCATGGATCTGGTCCTGGCCCGAATCCGCGCCGTGCATCAATTCAGGCAAATGCCGGACGCGGGTGCGCTGTCAGCCGCCAATAAACGGGTCCAGAATATTCTGAAGAAGGTTACAGAACCTTTGACCATAGTGAACCCGGAATTATTCGTTCTGGATGCAGAGCGTCTGTTGTTCGAACGCGTAGTTCAACTGACGCCGCGCTTATCGGCGATGGTCGAAGCCGGAGAATACGCCGAGGCCTTGACAGCGATGGCGGCAATACGGCCGGAAGTTGACGGGTTTTTCGATTCGGTCATGGTTATGGTCGACGATATCGCCGTGCGGCAAAACCGTCTTGCATTGCTGCATGCTTTGGGAGAGTTGATGAATCAGGTAGCCGATATTTCCCTGTTATCCTAGAGTCGATCGGGGCTTGCTTAAAGATGATCGGCCGGAACGGGGATAAACAGACTGGTTAACCCGAATTCTCGGTCGGAATCACGATTAATTTGCCGGCGCGGTCGATCAGCGCGCAAAAAACGGTTTTCCCCGGATAGCAGATGTGCATCGCGCTATGATATTCGAGTAATTGCGCGCGATGTTCCGCCGTCAACTGCCCGGTATCGCCGCTGTATCCGGTTTTATAATCGAGCAACCACACTTCCCGCTCGAACTCCACAACGCGATCGATGCGGTAAGTGGCACCGTTATTGCGCAGGTAGGCGAGTTCGTTATAGGCGCGCAAATATAAAACGGGATCGAAGAAACGTTGCAGATGATCTTGCGCGGCAATCGACCTGCCTAGATCCAACGCCGCATCGAACCGGTGATGGTTGCCGGATCTGGCCCGTAATTCCACTTCATCGTCGATGGCGGCGGGCGGGATCATGAGTTCGAGCAATTTATGCACCAGGGTACCGAAATCCGATGCGGAACTGTCGGGTACGCTATTGCGTATCCCTATATTTCTGGGTTGTGCGATATCGGCAGGAAGCGATAGGTCGACAGTGGCTGTTGCGTGGTCATCGATCCGGTCTGCGCAGTCAGCCCTCAAATCGTCGCCGAGCGCAAATTCGCTGCAATCGGGCGCCAGCGCCGACAGGATCATTTGGTGCCAGTTGTGGCTGCCGGTGCCGGCTACTCCAGACACCAGCAGCGCTTGCCGTGAGCGCGTCATGGCGACATAAAGCAGATTCAAATTTTCCTGTGCGGCATGTACAGCTTCCCGCTCCAGATAGTTCAACTGAAACTCTGCCGCTTTTTCCTGGGTAGACAGCAGCGAGAAATGAGTGGGCCGATACGAGCCGGCTTTCCATTCGAACAATATCCGGTAACTGTCGCTTTTCGGTTTGTGCGGACCGGTATCGAGCAGCCAGACTATAGGAGCCTCCAGTCCTTTGGCGCCGTGAACGGTAAATATTCGTACGGCGTTGCCGCTTTCCTGCAGTTCGCCTTCATCCGGATTTTCCTCTGCGTCGCGCCGCAGCGTGGCGATATCGGTCAAAAAACGATGCAGGCTTGGATAACGTCCTCCCCCCAGCGTCAGGGTCAGCTCCATGAATGCCGTCAGATTGGCGACGACGCTGTTTTGTAAGGCGGCCGGTACAGCGGCCCGGTAGCGCGCCAGCACATTTGCTTCGAAGTAGATGCGATCCACCAAGTCGTGTACCGGAACGCGAGCCGCGAGAGATATCCAGCTCCGCAATAAATCGATGGCGCGTTGCAAGGCTTGGGTCGGTTGGGGCAGCGCGAGTAAAGTCGGCCACCACGCAGGACGGGGCAGGGCCTGGGTCTGTGCTGAGCGCAGCGCCATCAATTCAACATCGGCACAGGAAAACAGCGGCGAGCGCAGGACGCGCGCCAGGGCGAGATCGCTGTGCGAATTGCCGAGGAATTGCAACAGGCTTAATACATCGCCGATTTCCATGCTGTCGAGCAAGCCGCCCCGCCGATTGCTGATGTACGGAATTTGCGCGGCTTTCAGGGCGGTTTCGTAGGTTTGCAGATGAGTTCGACTGCGCACGAGTATCATGATGTCGCTGTACTGTGGGCGTCGTTTGCCGCCTTTACCGTCGTCTATCGCCCACCCGGAGATAATTTCCCGTATGCGACGGGCCAATAACTGCGCTTCCTCGTTGCGATCATTACCAGGTTTATCGAGCGGACGCGGTTCCAGCAACGGATTGCGCATGGTCGGTCGATTTGCGTTACCGTTTTCCGGCTCGACCGCTTGCGCCAGCGGCAGCACTTCGATTCGCCCCGGTCTCTCGCTATCGTAACCGCTATGAGGCTGAAACAGAGGATTGGCGTTGTGCGCAAAAACGGTATTGATGGCACCGATTATGGCTCCGGCATGGCGGCGGGTGCAATTCTGCGCAAGATACGAAGCACCGCGCTCGGTCAGGTAATCGCTGGCCAGTTTGAATAATCCGGCTTGCGCGCCGCGAAAGCGATAGATGGATTGTTTGGGGTCGCCGACCAGAAATATTTTCGGGAGCGTCCGGGATTGATGCGCCGCTTCGAACCAGCTTTGCAGAATGCGCCATTGCACGGGATTGGTATCCTGAAATTCGTCGAGCAGAATATGGCTGTAACGGGCGTCGAGTTTGAACTGGATATATTCGGCGTGGCCGGGATGCGTGAGCAGACGGGCTGCTTGCCATTCGATATCGGCGAAATCGAGTACCCGGGCCTCATGTTTGACCGCCTGATAATGCTGGAGCAGCGCTGCGCCGAGTCGCAGGCCGCGCTCGTTGTAACGAAAGCTGTTCTGCGATTGCAACTGTTTGCGAGCACTAAGCAAATATTCGCCTATGCGCAAATGGGTAGCATAAAGCGTTTGCGATTGTGTGGTTTTGCCGGGGACGAATGTCGCATTGATTTCGCCTTTTTGGGTCAGGATCAGGTCAATGAGCTGTTCCAGGCGTAAAGCCGGGACAAGTTCTGCGTCGAGCACAGCCAATATTTCGCGGCTTTTGTTTTGTCGCGCCGGGGTGCTCGCAGCCAGTCCGCGGGCATAGTCGAGCAGGGCAGCGGTAAAATCGGGATCGTCCAACAAGTGTGCGGCGATGTCGCGGTCGACGTCTGTATCGATTTGCGCGCGTAAATGCTCGATCGCGTAGCGTACTGGATCGGCTTGCCCTTCGGTATACGCCCACCATTCGGCCCGACGGTAGACGAAATTCTGCAATAGCTTGCGCGTATTCGATAAACCGGTTTCCGCCAGTAGCGCCTGCATGGCCATCGCTAACGGGCCGTCCGCCAATTGAGCGAGTTGGCGGGTGAATTGCATCCAGGCTCGCTGCCGCAGCAGTTCGGTCTGTTCGGACAGGGTATGGCCGGCCAGACCTGTTTCCAGCGGAGCGCGACGCAGTATATCGAAAAACCAGGCATGGAACGTATAAATGTTCAGGCCGGGCTGAGCGGTCAGCACTTTTTCGAACAGGCCGCGTGCTGCAGACAGATTATCGTCCAGTTCGGCATTGGGAATGGCGCGTTCGCGCAAAAACTCGCGGACTTCGGTATCGTTGGCTCCGGCGCAGTAGCGCAGCCAGTCGTCGAGCCGGGCGCGCATTTCTCCGGCGGCTTTATGGGTAAAGGTAATCGCCAGGATTTCCGCCGGCGCTGTAACCGCCAGCAGCAGGCGAAAAATGCGCGACACGAGCAGCCAGGTTTTTCCGCTGCCGGCGCAGGCTTCGACGACGACGGAACGGGCTGGGTCGAGCGCGATCCGGTTGAATTGTCCGGTGGTGACCGTTTCCAAAATCGGGCGGGAAGACCGGGTTACTTGATTACTACCTTGGTTGGACCGTCTATGGCTTCGATAGCGGTTTTCGGGTCAGCGCCCTCAATCACTTCGCGGATACCGGGCAGGTAACGATTCACGCATTCCAGCGAAAACACGATGAGCGTCTGAACCATTTTTGGGGTTAGCTGGCCGTCGGTAATATCGAGGCTGTTTTTGAAATTGATTTCGCCGTCGTTCATGTCGATTTCGAAATTCCCCAGCGGCAGGCCGTAATTGGCACGGCTGAGAAAGTCGCTCAAAGCCGCGATACGCGGGATGGGCACCAGCATGTCCTGCGGCCGCGTATAGACGAAAATGCGGCGGGCGTCTTCATGGCTGTGGATAAACATGTTCAATTTGCCGTTTTCGCTGTCCAGCGGCAGATTGATGACCGGTAAATTCGGCACATGGGTAGCGGGCAGCGCCATTTCATCCAGGCAGGTCTGCGCGATATCGATTAAATTCATGATTTTTCCTTGGTAACAAAATTGGCGATACGGATAAAATCGGCCACGGACACGGTTTCGGCACGCCTTTGCGGGTCGATCTCCAGTTGCGTAAAGTCGGCGGGTTTCAATATCCCCGCCAGCGTGTTGCGCAGGGTTTTGCGCCGCTGGGAGAAAGCGCTGGAAACGATGCTCGCCAGTTCGGCCGGATCATCCGGCTGCGCGGCGTCGGCGCGGCGCGGTATCATCCGCACTACGGTCGAATCGACTTTGGGCGGCGGGTCGAAGGCGTCAGGCGGGACTTCGAACAGCGCTTCCATGTCGAAGCG
>DAIETB010000238.1:0-6595 GCA_027345925.1 Sulfuriferula sp. | reverse complement strand
AATCGAGTTAAGCCGCTCCGGTAACGCCGGTTCGGTCGAGTGCATGGTTAGCCGGCCGTTTTCAGGTTAAAATCGGCTACCTAACTTGAAAGCGCGAGCATGTCTACCAGTCATTTTACACCCGGCGATAAAGCGAATGTTTTATCGGAAGCCTTACCCTACATTCAGCGGTTTTTCGATA
This sequence comes from Sulfuriferula sp., assembly GCA_027345925.1. Classification (GTDB taxonomy): domain Bacteria; phylum Pseudomonadota; class Gammaproteobacteria; order Burkholderiales; family Sulfuriferulaceae; genus Sulfuriferula. The sequence continues at coordinate 6,414 of DAIETB010000238.1, read as the reverse complement.
AGACCATTGTGATCAAATACGGCGGCAACGCGATGACCGACGACAGCCTGAAAGCCGGATTCGCCAGCGATGTCGTGCTATTGAAGCTGGTCGGCATGAATCCGGTCATCGTCCATGGCGGCGGTCCCCAAATCGGCGAGCTGCTGAAACGCGTCGGCAAGCAGAGCGAATTCATCCAGGGAATGCGCGTGACCGATAAAGAAACGATGGATGTGGTTGAAATGGTGCTCGGCGGTCTCGTGAACAAGGAAATCGTCAGCCTGATCAATCAGCATGGTGGCAAGGCGGTAGGACTGACCGGCAAGGATGGTCGGATGATACGCGCCAGAAAACTATTGATCGACGATATCGAGCATGCCGGTAATAAACTCGATATCGGTTCGGTAGGAGAAGTCACCGGGATCGATCCCGAGCTGGTCGAATTGCTCGATACGCGTGATTTCATTCCAGTGATCGCGCCGGTCGGCGTGGGCGACGATGGCGAATCCTATAATATCAACGCCGATCTGGTCGCCGGCAAATTGGCCGAGACGCTGCATGCGGAAAAGCTGATCCTGATGACCAATATTCCCGGAGTGCTCGACAAGGAAGGCGGATTGCTGACTGGGTTGACCGCACAAAGAGTGAGCCAGTTGATCGCCGACGGCACCATTTACGGCGGCATGCTGCCCAAAATTCAGTGCGCGCTTGAAGCAGTGCGCAACGGTGTGCAGACTGCGCATATCATCGACGGACGGGTCAAGCACGCTCTATTGCTCGAAGTATTGACCAAAGATGGCGTGGGAACCCTGATCAAACGGCATTGATCAGCCTTCGTCGCGATAAACGTCATCCACGGGCCGTTCCGTAATGTATTGTTGCGACAGCGAAACATAATGCCGGGCAGAATAGTACAGATAATCGATTTCTTCGGCAGTGAGCGGACGTACTGGTCTGGCGGGGCGGCCCAGATATAAAAAACCGCTGCGCAGGACGGAATTTTCCGCGACCAGACTGCCGGCTCCGAGCAGGGTTTCGGGCTCGATGACGGCATTATCCATGATCAGACTGCCCATTCCGATCAGGCACGCATTACCGATCATACAGCCGTGCAGAATGACGCCATGACCGACGGTCACGTCGTCGCCGATGATCAGCGGTGCGCCGTCGGGGTTGCGCGGAGAAGCATGCGAAACGTGCAACACGCTGTTGTCCTGAATATTGGTGCGCGCGCCGATGCGGATATGATTGACGTCGCCGCGTACGACTGCGCCGCACCAGATCGAACTGTCTGCGCCGACGGCGACATCGCCGATCAGACGGGCGCTGTCGTGCACCCAAGCGCCATCAGCCAGCTGCGGCATGCGGCCAAGAAAAGGCTGGAGAAAAGGAATTACCGGATGCATGGAATTATGCTTGTCTCGTATTAAAACGAGTATTATACAATGTACAGGTGCTGAGTCACCGGATCGGACTGTCGCTAATGCCGTTGGCATTTGCACGGAATGCCGCAATTTTATTTATTTAACAGAAATGTCACCAATATGAATCCTTTGCTCGATTTTACCGGTTTGCCGCGTTTCCGTGAAATTGCCGCGACGCATGTAGCGCCGGCCATAGATCAATTGCTCGCCGATAATCAGGCACTGATTGCCGGATTGATAAGCGCGGACGATATTCCGACCTGGTCGAATTTCATGTGCCCGATGGAAGATGCCAACGAGCGTCTGTCGCGCGCCTGGGGCGCCGTATCGCATTTGAACAATGTAATGAACACGGCCGAATTGCGTGTCGCATATAATGAGAATCTGCCTAAAGTTACCCAGTATTATACGGAACTGGCGCAAAATCAGAGTGTGTACCAGCGTTTCAAACAATTGAAAAGTGCGCCCGAATTTCATCGGCTGACTGCCGTGCAACAGAAAATCATCGATAACGCGTTGCGCGATTTTCGTTTGGGCGGCGCTGAATTAAACGATGACGATAAATTACGTTTTTTGCAGATACAGGAAGAGTTGGCGCAGCTTGGCGCCAAATTCGAAGAAAATCTGCTCGACGCCACCAACGCTTATACTTTGCTAGTGGAATCTGCCGAGGAAGTATCGGGCTTGCCCGAAGATGTGCTGCAGGTCGCGCACGAAGCCGCGCAAAGCCAAGGACAAAGCGGATGGAAATTCAGCCTGCACGCGCCTTCCTACATGCCGGTCTTGCAATATGCCGACAACAGGGCGCTGCGCGAAAAAATGTATCGGGCCTATGTTACCCGCGCCTCGGAATTCGGCCCGGCCGAACTGGATAATACCGGTTTGATAGAAAAAATCGTGACCTTGCGGAACGAGGCCGCATTACTGCTTGGTTTTAACAACTATGCCGAGCTGTCGCTGGAGAACAAAATGGCCGAATCTCCGGATCAGGTCGATCTTTTTCTGCGCGATTTGGCGCGGCGAGCCAAACCCTCCGCAGAACGTGACCGGCAGGAACTGCAGCAGTTTGCAGCGGAGCAATTGCAGTTGCCGGATCTACAGGCCTGGGATATTGCTTATGCAAGCGAAAAATTAAGAATAGCTCGCTACGATTTTTCCGAGCAGGAAGTCAAACAGTATTTTCCGGAGCCTCAGGTTTTGTCGGGAATGTTCAAACTGGTCCATATTCTCTATGGACTCGATATCCGGCGCAGTATCGCGGAAGTATGGCACGACCAGGTCAAATTTTACGATATTTGCGATAGCGGCGGAGCGCTGATCGGGCAATTCTATCTCGACCTTTATGCGCGCGAGCATAAGCGCGGCGGAGCCTGGATGGACGATGCCCTGACGCGCAGACGCACATCCGGCGGTATACAGACCCCGGTAGCGTATTTGACCTGCAATTTTTCCGCGCCGGTGGGCGACAGACCCGCTCTGTTTACTCATGACGAGGTTATTACGCTGTTTCATGAATTCGGCCACGGCCTGCACCATTTGCTTACCCAGATCGAAGAACTGGGGGTTTCGGGAATCAATGGCGTGGAATGGGACGCGGTGGAATTGCCTTCTCAATTCATGGAGAATTTTTGCTGGGAATGGGATGTGTTGCAGCCCATGACCAGCCATGTAGAACACAAAAAGCCGCTGCCCCGGATTTTGTACGATAAAATGCTGGCGTCCAGGCAATTCCAGAGTGGTTTGCAAACTCTGCGCCAGATTGAATTCGCTTTATTCGATCTGCAGTTGCACGACCCGAAATATAAAGGCGGATTGACGGCGCTGGATTTGCTGACAAAAATACGTAATGAAATTGCAGTACTGATTCCTCCGGCTTATAACCGTTTTCCGAATAATTTTTCTCATATTTTCGCGGGCGGCTATGCGGCAGGATATTATAGTTATAAGTGGGCAGAAGTTTTGTCGGCCGATGCATATAGTTTGTTTGAAGACAATGGCATACTGTCTCCGGAAACAGGAGATCGTTTCCGGCGGGAGATATTGGCGGTAGGCGGTGCGCGGTCTGCGCATGATTCGTTTGTCGCATTTCGAGGACGCGAACCGAAGATCGATGCATTATTGAGGCATAACGGTATGAACTAATGGGGAATGTGCTATGCGTGCGAATGTCATGGGGGGAATACTGACGTTGGTGCTTGTAAATAGCGTGATGGCTGCGGATTTTTATCGGTGGGTGGATAAAGATGGTGTGGTGAATTATAGCGACGAGACGCCGACGGGATTGGTCACCAAGCTGGAAGAAAGAAAAATGTGGGCTAATGTCATCGATGGGCAGCCGTCCTATGCGCTTAAAATGGCGGCAACCAAAAGTCCGGTCACGCTGTATGCAGGAAATTGCGGCCCGGTATGCGACAGTGCAGTGGCTTTGCTCAATAATCGCGGCATACCTTATGCCCAGAAAGATCCTCAAACCAATAAGGCCGATGCCGAAGCATTAAGCAAGCTGTTAGGCGGAGAAGGGTTGAGGCTGCCCGTACTGTTAATAGGCACCAGGCAAATCAAGGGCTTCGAGGCTGGCAACTGGAACTCGGCGCTGGATAAGGCAGGTTATCCGAAAACGGCGATGCCAGGTGATGTCAGACCAGCGCATGAAACGGCAAAAAGGAATTAATGAAATTATCGACCTGGAACGTAAATTCGCTCAAAGTTCGTTTGCCGCATCTGCTGGATTGGTTGGGCTTGCAGCGGCCCGATGTGGTCTGTTTGCAGGAAACCAAACTTGAAGACGGTAAATTTCCGTACGAGGCGATTGCCGCCGCCGGTTATCACGTTATATTCAGCGGTCAGAAAACCTATAACGGCGTAGCGATTTTAAGTCGATGGCCGCTGCAGGATACGGTAATCGGCATTCCAGGTTGGGAAGATACGCAGCAGCGGGTTATCGCCGCAACCACAAACGGCGTACGCGTCGTATGCGTTTATGTGCCTAACGGACAAAGTACGGACTCCGATAAATACCAGTACAAACTCGCCTGGTTTCGGGCGTTGACCACATATCTCGAAGCGGATTTGTTGCGATATCCGCGTCTGGCAGTACTGGGCGATTATAATGTAGCTCCTGCCGACGACGATGTGTACGACGCAGCGGCCTGGGGGGACGGCGTTCTGGTCTCTCAGGCCGAACGCGCTGCGTTCGAGGCATTGCTGGCGGTTGGCTTATATGACAGTTACGGCTTGCTGGAAAAAACCGCAGGATCTTTTACCTGGTGGGATTACAGGATGGCAGCCTTTCGTCGTAACATGGGCCTGCGCATCGACCATGTACTGGTTTCGCCGGCATTGGCGGCGTCGTGTCTGGCGTGGGAGGTCGACAAGTCGCCGAGAAAACTGGAGCGTCCATCGGACCACGCCCCGGTACTGGTGACATTTAATGAACAGGGATATTAAGTACCTGATTATTTACCAATAAGTTCTCGACCCTGCCGTAAAAATATGTCGGCAAGTTCGTCGTTGATCGTAAGCTTGATCAGTTTTCTGCATGCCAGCAAGGCATCTTCCAGCGCATCGGGAGTACCGTCCGCGTCTTCTATTTTTTTGATGACGCGGCCGGCATTGTTCCCCAGCAGTTCTTTCGCCAGATTGGCCAGCTTGACTTTCAGCAACAACCCGGCGCCGCCGGTTTGACTGACTTCGCCCTGGATAGTCGAAATGTCGTCATGAATCAATTCGAGGGCATACAGTTCCTTAAGCACTGCAACGACATCGCTGACCCAGAAAACCTTGCTGGCGATGTTGGCTACGGAAGTTTTGCCGTCCACCACGAGCAGGGCTCTGCGATGGTTGGCGGATATTTCATGGCTATGGCTATGCGCGATTTCCTCGCCTTTGGCGGTTCGGAATAGAATTAAATCTGGACGCATGAATTACTCCGGCTTATTCGGTGAGTTCACGAATAATATTAAAAATCAGACGGACGGTAACGACTACATAAATGGCCCCGAACAGGAAAATCAGCGACACTACCAATCGCAGAATGTCTTCAGGTAACTGGTCGAAGAAGGGCGTAGTCAAAAAACCTAACGTGAATAGTGTAACGAGAATAGTGAGAAAGTTCCACTGCTTGCCTACCATGCCGCCAGGGATACTGGATTTTAGCGAGAGCGCCAGATACAGGCAGTAAAACATGATCAGAATTGCTGAAAAATTAAGGATGGTAGAAAGATTAAGGCCCACGGGATTCTCCAGTTTTATTTTATATTTAGAAGTTTATTCTACTACGTAATCATACTGTAGCAAAAATATAAATACTACCATATTTAATTTCAGAGGTTTTTTGCAACAGGGCGAACGGCGTGCCGATGAGACGAAAAAAGTGGAAACGAAGTTTCGGCGCGGCCAAAAATCCGAGCGTATAAATAGTAAACAAGAATTTTCGGCTTTTTAACGAAATCCGGGCAACCGCAGGAGTCGTGCAGGCCGCCCAGGCTAATTCAGTTTTACTCCTAACGCGTGCCCCACATAAAAACTCGCTGCGCCGGCAGCGCCTCCGATCAGCAGCATTCTCAGTCCGCCGGTCAGCGCGTGCCGTCCCGTGAATAAACTGATGCTCGCTCCTACCAGAAACAAGGCGGCGGAGGTAATCGCCATCACCTCGTTCAGCGTATTCCGGCCCTGATCGAATAATAAGGGCAGCAACGGGATTCCTGCTCCTGCGCAAAAGGCCAGAAAGGAAGATAGAGCGGCACTCCAGGGAGAGTCCAGTTCGTTGGGGTTTAATCCGAGTTCTTCGCGAGCCAGAATATCGAGCGCTCGATCGGGGTCGGCGATCAGTTTATCGGCAGCGCGCCGGGCTTCGTCTTCGTTCATCCCTTTTGCTACGTAAATTAGTGCTAATTCTGCGGCTTCTTCCTCGGGGTATTGCGCTAATTCTTCCCGTTCCAGCTCGATTTGATGTTCGTACATTTCGCGCTGCGAGCGGACGGATACGTATTCGCCGGACGCCATGGAAAAG
>DAIETB010000058.1:0-4175 GCA_027345925.1 Sulfuriferula sp. | reverse complement strand
CTGTCCATACTGGTCCACGGCATCAGCGTCAAACCGGCGATGGGGCGTTTCTGGCGGCATTGACCGGCTTCGGGATTTAGAGATTTGTGCGCACGGACTCACTGCACCAGCGCAAGGATCACGCTCGAAGCATTGAACAGTGCGCATACCGGGATCCCGGCGGCGAGGCCCAGTTTTTGCGAGCTTTCCGAGCTGATGACGGAGGCGACGGTTTTTCCGCTCTGCAGCCCCACTGTAATTTCGGTGTTAACCGATCCTTTATGAATGCGCAGTACGTTGCCGCAAAACCGGTTTTCCAGGCTGGTTTGTCCCACGAGGTCGGTGCTGATGAAAACCGTTCCGGCCTTGAATAGCGCGTACACTTCTACGCCGACGGCCAGTCCCATGGTTTTTCTGCTTTCGGCGGTGATGGCGGCGACGATTTCATTATCGGCATCAATGCGGATGTGTACGCTCACATTGACCGAGTCCTCGCTCATGCGCGTGATCCGGCCAACGAACTGATTCCTGGCGCTGGTGGTAAAGGAAAATTTTTGCAGCAGGCGCTGGAATTCGTCGAAATTCTCGATATTACCGATCATCGTATTCAAGGTTTGCTGGTACTCGCCTTCAATAGCGCGAAACAGGTTGACGATGCGTCGGCCGTGTTCGGTAAGCCGGGTGCCCCCGCCCTGTTTGCCGCCGGCTGTGCGCTCGACCAGTGCTTGATCCGACTGGTTGTTCATGGAGTCTACTGTGTCCCAGGCACCGCGGTAGCTCATTCCTACCGATTTGGCGGCTTTAGTGATGGAGCCGGTGGCGTCGATCGCTTCCAGCAGGTCGAGGCGGCTGCCGCCGAGAAACGATACGCCGTCCTTTTCCAGTAACAGGCGTCCCTTGAACCGGTTTTCGTTTGCGGCCATCTGCGCTTCCTTCGATGCATGGATTCGTAAAGTTTAACAGTCGCCGCGCTTGCGGGGGACGTCCGTCAAAAAGTGTATTGCAGCATCACGCGATTGTCTACATACGCGCTGCCCAATAACGGAATATCGTGTTCAACGCCCAACCGGTCGCGGATCGTCAGGCCCTTGAAGGCGCCATCCAGATGATAAGCGATATCCAGCATGTAAGCACGGCCGTTAGCGACATACGGAGCGGTGTAATAGCTGGAAACGGTAGGCGTGATATCCAGCATTTTGCCGTAAGGATGCAATGTTGCGCCCAAAAGCCACGCGTAACCGGCGGCTCGCGCCGATACCAGGCCGTAGTTCATGACGGTGGTATAGAGCGGATCCGTGTTGTAAATCTGGGTGTACGGAGAAAACAGATTGCCGTTCGACACGCTGCCGGTACTGCTCTGCACCGGATTGTTGCCGGTGCGGTTCCAGGCAAGGTATACGCTGCCCCACTGTTGCGGCAATTCGACGCCGAATTTTGCGCCGTATACGGTCGCATCGACGGTACCGATGTCGCCGTTGCCGGTTTCGTGTGCATATTGCACATCGATGAACGGTGCGAACGTTGTAACGGGAAATTTATAGCCGGTTTCCAGATACGTCATGTCGGCGAAACCGTAAAAATGATAAAGCCATGCCTGCGCCAGATAGCGCTCGTCCCTGTAGCTCGCGCCGATGTCGGCGGTGCCGCCGCTGACGCCCGCGTAGGTGATTTTGTCGTAGGGCAGCGCCGAAATATTGTATTCCTGAAAATCCGCTACCGTACGATTCTTGTACCGCAATACCCGGTCGCTTTCCAGTTGCAAGCCGGGCAACGGCGTAACGGTAGCGGTTACTGCGCGGTAGAGATTGGGGATCATAAATCCGTCGCTGGAATTGACCCAGGGATTGTCGATGGTCTGGTTGCCTATCTTGCCGAGCAGCCAGCGGTTTTTATATTGCAGATACGCTTCGCCCAGCGTATCGACTGTGCGGTTGACGCCCATCAGCAGCGGATTGAGGTAAGGATAATTATAATTGGCGGCATATAATTTATCCGGGTTGTATAGATAGTTATTCATGCCGGCGTCGTACGCGAAATACAGTGCCGCCGCCGCGCTGAACCCGTCCAGTTCCGCGGTTTCCCATTTAATTTTTCCGCCCAGCGAAACGGCATTCATGTCTTTGAAATTAAAAATATTTTTACCGGTATACGGAGAGCGGGACGGCATATCGGAAGCGGTGCCGGCGTAATCCCTGCCGAAATCGTAGAGACGCACATCTCCCGAAACATGACCGTTTTCCAGCCACTGCGCCAGACTGTCGTCTGCGCCGGCCGCAGCGGGTAAAAGCGCAGCGAGGCTTAAGCCAAGAACGCAGCCTGTATTTTTTAACATTTTCTTCCCTTTCCCGGAATAGTTCCTGTTGTCGTTAATGTGCTTGCATCATTTGGCCGCCATAAGAATGTTATGGCCTAATGGGATCGTTATGCAATATTTTATACAACGATAAGCAATACTTATGCCGATATATTGGTTATTTGCAGGAAATGCCGAAAACAGAGGAGTGATAATGGCGTACGGATAGATATGCGTAGAAAACCAATATGCAAATATTTGCATATTGGTTGTAGGATTTCTTACCTGTTGGTAGGATTTATTTCAAACCTTCCGTATTGCACGTAGCCCGGATTTGCGTTTATTCGACCGTCACAATTTCTTTGCCGAACGGAAAAAACGACAGCATGGCCAGTTTGAGGTGCTGGAAAGCAAAAGGAATGCCGATGATCGTAACAGCACACATCGCCGCCGCAATTACATGACCGAGCGCCAGCCACCAGCCAGCCAGCAGCGCCCAGACCAGGTTGCCGATCGCAGCACCAGCGGCACCGACGCTGCCGGAAGGACGGTCGATAATCTGACGACCGAACGGCCAGAAACTGAAGGTGCCGATACGAAAGGCGGCGATAGCCCAAGGGATGCCGATGATCGTAATCGCTGCAAGCAGGGCGGCGAACCACCACCCCAGACCCATGACGAAGCCGCCGAATACGAACCAGATGATATTGCCGATTAAGCTCATGCATTTTCCTTTTGGTGGATATACAACGAATCAGACTTTCTATTATATCGTTAACGAATGTTGGATATACGGCAGTTTGGAAATGAAGCTCTTATTGTGAATTACCCGAAATCGGCCGGACAAGCCTTATTGACCCGAAATCGAATGTAAGATAGATTCGATTGATATCTGAGCCGATACGCTCGAAAGTGAATTACGAATTTTTTATTCGTCGTTTACATACAAACACAGAGATTTTCCACTGCATCGGATATGCGTTGCGGAAATTTGCTATCACCCGGAGGACAATTGACAACTAAGCATTATCTGCCCTGGGTGGTCGCAACGGCACTGTTCATGGAACAGCTGGATGCTACGATTGTAAATACCGCTGTTCCATCGATGGCGGCAAGTCTGCAGGTTGCACCTTTGAGTCTTAAAGCCGTCGTTGCAAGTTATATTTTGAGCCTGGCGGTATTCATCCCGATCAGCGGCTGGATGGCGGATCGTTACGGCACCCGTCGAGTGTTCGGCATCGCCGTGACGGTGTTCACAGTTTCTTCCATTTTATGCGGATTGTCGATAAATGTGCCGATGTTGGTGGCGGCGCGGATTTTACAGGGCATGGGCGCGGCGATGATGATGCCGGTCGGACGGCTCGCCATTATCCGGACTTTCCCCAAGACAGAATTACTGGCGGCGATGAATTTCGTCATCATTCCGGCTTTGATCGGCCCGTTGCTGGGCCCGACGCTGGGAGGCCTGATCGTCGAATGGCTGTCATGGCGAGAAATATTTTTCGTCAATGTGCCGGTAGGCTTGATTGCCCTGGCCTTGATCTACCGGTATATGCCGGACTATCGCGGCGAGGCGTCGCGTCCGCTGGACGTCATCGGCTTGGTGTTGTTCGGCGGCGGCACGGCGCTGCTTTCCTGGCTGCTGGAAATCTTCGGAGAACATCGCATCGATGTCACGTCGGGAGGAATTTTGCTACTGCTTGCATTGAGTATGTTGGTCGTCTATGGCTGGCATGCGCGACAGATCCCCCATCCGCTCTTGCGTCTGGCGCTGTTCCGCCAACGCACTTTTCGCGTGGCCGTTATCGGCGGCTTTATTACGCGTCTCGGTCTGGGAGCTTTGCCTTTTCTGCTGCCCCTGCTGTATCAATTAGGTCTGGGTTTGCCGGCTTGGCAGTCGGGT
>DAIETB010000214.1:0-3671 GCA_027345925.1 Sulfuriferula sp. | reverse complement strand
TAGCATGATTTATACCGCTATGACGGGAGCGAAACATAGTCTGGAAATGCAGGCCAATACGTCGAACAATCTGGCCAATCTCCATACCGGGGGATTTCGCGCCCAGATCGATACGTTTCGCGCTGTGCCGGTTTTAGGCGACGGATTGCCTACACGCGCCTTCGTAGCGGATTCTACGGTGGGCAGCGATTTTACTCCCGGACCGATGGAGCAGACCGGAAACAACCTCGATGTGGCAGTACAGGGCAGCGGCTGGCTTGCGATAGATCTGGGTAACGGCACGCAAGGCTATACGCGCAACGGCAGTTTGAAGATCAATGAAAACGGCTTGTTGCAAACGCAGAACGGCGACAACGTAATGGGTGTCGACGACGGTCCGATCACGATTCCGCCCGATGAACAGGTTGCGATTGCGCAAGACGGCACCGTATCGAGCATACCCAGAACCGGTGTTTTGACTTCCGTCAACATTCTCGGCCAGATCAAACTGGTGAATCCTCCCGGGGCGACGCTGGTTCGCGGCGATGACGGCTTTTTTCGGACCCGTGACGGCAAACCGGCTCCCGTCGATCCGAATGTCGCCATAGCCTCGGGGATGATCGAGGGCAGCAATGTCAGCGCCGTATCCGCCATGGTGGACATGATCAGTCTGGGACGGCAGTTTGAAATTCAGATGAAGTTATTGACGAACGCACAGAGTAACGACACTAAAGCCAGCCAAATCATGACGCTGGTTTAACGAAGGAAATTGTTACGCGATCTGCCCGGCAGATTGTGCGAAATGTGATTTTAACGGAGGAAATATGATACGTTCATTATGGATAGCCAGAACCGGGCTCGATGCACAGCAAACGCAAATGGATGTGATTGCCAACAATTTGGCCAACGTCAGCACCAACGGTTTTAAAGCTTCGCGTGCGGTATTCCAGGATTTGCTGTATCAGACCGTACGTCAGCCCGGCGCGCAATCTTCGCAGCAGACCGAATTGCCTTCGGGACTGCAGATAGGTACCGGAGTTCAGCCGGTATCGACAGAACGTATCGAAACCCAGGGGAACTTGCAGCAAACCAGCAATAATACAGACGTCGCCATTCAGGGTGCGGGTTTTTTCCAGATATTGATGCCGGACGGCACGACCGGTTATACCCGCGACGGGTCTTTCCAGATCGACAATCAAGGGCAACTGGTCAATTCCAGCGGCTATGCGGTACAGCCCCCGATTACCATTCCGGCCACGGCGCAAACGGTTACCATCGGACTCGACGGCACCGTTTCGATCACGCAGCAAGGCGTCGTCGGAGCCGTGCAGATCGGTTCCATCCAGCTGGCTACGTTTATCAATCCGGCCGGCCTGCAAAGCAACGGCGGAAATATCTTTGCCGAAACGTCCTCCTCGGGCAGCCCCAGTACCAATACACCCGGTATGAATGGTGCCGGTACCGTCAATCAGGGTTACGTCGAGACCTCGAACGTGAATGTGGCGGAAGAACTGGTCAATATGATACAGACGCAACGCGCCTACGAGATCAACAGCAAGGCAATCACGACATCCGATCAGATGATGCAGAGTCTGGATCAGATCAGTTGACGAATTGAGCGCGGGATGAAACGGATAATTACAGGTTCGATAATGGCATTACTGCTGACCGGCTGCTCGGTCGTGCCGGAGAGCATCGTGAAGCAGCCGATGTCCGCCAAACCGCCGCAAGCAGCGACGCCGCCCAATAACGGAGCAATCTATCAGATTGGCAGCTATCGGCCTTTGGTGGAAGATAAGCGTGCGCATTACGTCGGCGATATTATCACCATCATTATCAGCGAGACCAATATTGCCGGCAAAAACGCATCGAGTTCCGGCAGCAAATCGGGTAGCGTCGCCGCCGGTATACCGACGGTATTCGGCTTGCCGTTCAAGACCGTGCAGGGCATGTCGCTATCGGCGTCTTCTTCCGATAAAAATGCGGCGACAAATGTGTTGAGTTCGGCGGATAACTTTACCAGCACTCTGGCTGTAACCGTAGTGGACGTCGAGGCTAACGGCGATCTGGTAGTCAGCGGCGAAAAGCAGGTGTCGCTGGATACCGGCGTCGAATATATTCGTTTTTCGGGTATTGTCGACCCAGCCACGATAGTCAGCGGCAATATCGTTTCATCGACGCAGGTAGCCGATGCGAAAATCGAATATCGCTCGGATACGCGTATAGACAAAGCTTCGGTAATGTCGGCGATGACCAAATTTTTCTTGAGCGTTGCGCCTTTTTAAGTGATCCGGCCATGATGAATCTATGGAAATTCTTATTGAATGTCGTGCTGATTGCGGTGCTGTCGGTCGGCAGTGCGCAGGCGGAAAGAATTAAGGATCTGGCCAGTATCCAGGGCGTACGTGAAAACCAGTTGATCGGTTACGGTCTGGTAGTCGGTCTGGACGGAAGCGGCGACCAGACGGTACTTACTCCTTTTACGGTGCAAAGCATCACCAATATGCTGCTGAATATGGGCGTAAATTTATCGGCAAGTTCGATTGCGCTGCTGCAATTGAAAAATGTCGCCGCTGTCATGGTCACAGCGACTCTGCCGGCGTTTGCGCAAGCCGGTCAGCTGCTGGATGTAACCGTGTCATCGATGGGTAGCGCCAAGAGTCTGGTAGGGGGCACCTTGCTGATGGCGCCGCTTAAAGGTGCGGACGGGCAGGTTTATGCGATGGCGCAAGGCAATCTGGTCGTAGGCGGAGTCGGTGCCGCAGCGAGCGGCAGCAAGGCGCAGGTCAATCATTTGAGCGTCGGCGTGATTTCAGGCGGCGCCACGGTTGAGCGTACTGTAGCCAATAATTTGGGTCAGGACAACATCATCAGCCTGGAACTCAATGAAACGGATTTCGCTACCGCCAGCCGGGTTGTCGCTGCGATCAACCAGCATTACGGCGCTACCATCGCTGCAGCGATCAATGGTCGCGTCATTCAGGTCCATACGCCGATCGGCAGCAACGACAGAGTGTCGTTTCTGGGTTCGCTGGAAGGACTCGATGTAACGCCTGCGCTGACCGAGGCGAAAGTCATCATGAATGCGCGAACCGGGTCGGTGGTCATGAATCAGTCCGTTACCTTGCTGCCTTGCGCCGTGTCGCACGGCAATCTGACCATTACCATTAACACCGAACCGAGCGTCAGCCAGCCCGCGCCGTTATCGCAAGGCACCACTACCGTGACACAGACCTCGCAAATCGATATTTCGTCGCAACCGGGAGCGGTAGCTCTGCTCAAAGGAGGCGCATCGCTGGCTGAAGTGGTCAAGGCGCTGAATTCGATAGGAGCGACGCCGCAGGATTTGCTGGCGATTCTGCAAGCCATGAAATCCTCTGGTGCGTTGCGCGCTCAGCTGGATATTATCTGATTCGCCATGCTTAATTCTTCCGACATCAGCAACACGCTAGCGGCCGATACCCGGGGGCTGGCAAGCTTGAAACAGGCTGCCAAGACCAATTCGCCGGAAGCGATCAAGGCGGTATCCAAGCAGTTCGAAGCGGTATTCATGAATATGATGCTGAAAAGCATGCGGGATGCGACGCCGCAGGATGGCATGCTGGACAATGACCAGAGCCGTCTGTATACCTCGATGCTCGACCAGCAGATAAGCCAGAGCATGGCGAGCAAAGGCATAGGGCTGGGCGAGA
>DAIETB010000203.1:0-14055 GCA_027345925.1 Sulfuriferula sp. | reverse complement strand
ATGCACGACAAGCAAGGGCCATTGACCCTGACGACGGATTATCTCGAAGCGTTTCCGGATCAACAGATGATACAGACGAGTCATCCGGTGCAAATACGAGGCCATTTCCTGCAAATGACTGCAGGTGCGTTAAAATTAAACAATCGGACTCAAACCATGCAACTGACCCACCATGTTAAAGCACGCTATGAACCTGCTCATTAAAATTTTCGTTGCGAGTCTCGGACTGGTTTTATTGATATCGACGCAAACCGTTCATGCCGAGCAGGCTGACCGGACCAAACCCGTCAATATCGAAGCGAATAGCGTCGATATGGACGATTTGCATAAAATCGGCATTTATACCGGCAATGTCGTACTGACCCAAGGAACCTTGCTGCTGCATGCGGATAAACTCATAGTTCACCAGAACGGCGAGGGTTTCAGTACGGCGGTTGCGTACGGCAACCCGGTGAGTTTCCGGCAAAAGCAGGACGGTAGCGACGAATATATCGAGGCCTATGCCGACCGGATAGACATGGATAACCAACAAAATACGGTCTTGCTGACCGGACATGCCAAACTGAAAAAAGGTGCTGACGTCATGCACGCCGACACCATGTTTTATAATACCGTAACCGAACGTTTCTGGGCCAAGAACGAAGCCGGCACCGCTGGGGCAAGCGGAGTCAATCGGGTCCACACTTCCATTTACCCGAAAAAAGCGCCACCGGCCACGCCTGCATCGCCGGATATTGCCCCACCCGCGCTTCAGCCGAGCGTAGTCTTGCCGGCTCCCGCAAAATAAGGTTGTCATGAGCGAACTCAAGGCATCACATCTGAAAAAAAGTTATCGTACGCGTCTCGTGGTCAAGGATGTCTCGATCAGTGTCAGCAGCGGCGAGGTGGTCGGCTTGTTAGGCCCCAACGGCGCAGGGAAAACCACTTGCTTTTATATGATAGTGGGACTAATAAAACTGGATGGCGGCGAAATCAGGCTCGACGATCACGATTTGGGCGCGATGCCGATTCATAAGCGGGCCGGTCTGGGATTAAGTTATTTGCCGCAGGAAGCTTCCATTTTTCGCAAGTTGACGGTTTCGCAGAACATTTGCGCCATTCTTGAATTAAAAGATTACAGCGAAGATGAAATCGAAGTACGCTTGAATAATTTGCTGGTTGATTTGAATATCGAGCACCTTGCCGATGCGGCGGCGGTCAGCCTGTCGGGCGGGGAGCGTCGTCGCGTAGAGATCGCCCGGGCGCTGGCGATGAATCCGCGTTTCGTGCTGCTCGATGAACCCTTTGCGGGTATAGACCCGATTGCCGTGATCGATATACAGAAGCTGATCCGTTTTTTGACGGAACGGGGAATAGGCATTTTGATTACCGATCACAATGTGCGGGAAACGTTGGGGATTTGTGATCGTGCCTATATTATCAATGACGGCACAGTTCTTGCTGCGGGTAGACCGGAAGATCTGATCGATAATGAATCGGTACGTAAAGTTTATCTCGGGGAGCATTTCCGTCTCTAAATTATGAAACAGGGCCTACAATTAAAATTCAGCCAGCAACTGACGCTTACGCCGCAATTGCAGCAGTCTATACGTTTGTTGCAATTATCGACGCTGGAAATGAATCAGGAACTGGAACTGATCGTCCAGAGCAATCCATTGCTCGAACGTGTCGACACGATGGATGATGGCGAAGCTCGAGTGACGGAATATGAAACGACAGCGTCCAATAACGACACGTCGGAAGCACCGACTGAAAGCGCACCCAAGGAACTGACGGAAATGGACTGGAACGAGTCGCCCGCGTTCGCTCAGAGCGGAGAGGAAAGCGATGACGATTATGAAACCCAGTCGTCTCAAGCAACTATAGGTTTGCGCGAACATCTGGTCTGGCAATTGAATTTGACTTGTCTGGTGGATCGGGACAAGCAATTAATATTATTGCTCATCGACGCGCTCGACGATAGCGGTTATCTGACACAGACTCTTGAAGAGATTGTCGAGATGCTGCCGGAAGAACTCGAAGTTGGTCTCGACGAATTGCAGATCGGTCTCAAATACCTGCAAAGTCTGGATCCTGTCGGCATCGGCGCGCGCGACCTGTCGGAATGTCTGTCGTTGCAATTGCAGGCTTTTCCGGCCGGCACGCCCAGTCTGCCGCTGGCCAAGACGATTGCCGGCCAGGAATTGAGTGCGTTGGGAAGCCGTGATTATGCCGGACTGAAACGGAGATTGCATTGTGACGACGAAAGTCTGCGCGCGGCGAGCGAGCTCATAACACATCTTAACCCGCGACCCGGACTGGCATTCGGCGGCAACGATACCCGTTATATTATCCCCGACGTAATCGTCAGCAAAGTTAAAGGCGTATGGGTCGCCGGTCTTAATCCCGAAGCCATGCCCAAACTACGTATCAATCAGATGTATGCGGATATATTGTCGCGCAACCGCGAGGCGAACCATCAACAGCTCGCTGGGCAATTGCAGGAAGCAAAATGGCTGATCAAAAACATCGTCCAGCGCTTTGATACCATACTGCGTGTCACGCAAAGCATAGTCGACCGTCAAAAGCATTTTTTTGAACACGGCGAGGTCGCAATGCGACCGCTGGTGCTGCGTGAAATCGCCGATGCGGTCGAGTTGCACGAATCTACCGTATCGCGCGTTACGACGCAAAAATTCATGATGACGCCGCGCGGCATCTTTGAATTGAAATATTTTTTCGGCAGTCACGTCAATACCGATGCAGGAGGGGCTTGCTCAGCGACCGCGATTCGTGCGTTAATCAAGCAACTGATTGCTGCGGAAAATATAAAAAAACCTTTATCGGATGGGCAAATTGCAGAGGTTCTTGCTGAACAGGGTATCGTGGTAGCCAGACGAACCATTGCAAAATATCGGGAATCGCTGCAAATTCCGCCCGCTAACCAGCGCAAAGCGCTATAACCAGCAAGTGAAAGGGAATATCATGAACCTAACGATTACCGGTCATCATCTGGAGATCACTCCCGCCATACGCGACTATGTTTTGTCAAAAATAGACAGGATCAAGCGTCATTTCGATCATGTAATCGATATTACCGTCATTATGACGGTCGAAAAGCTGAACCATAGCGTGGAGGCTAACGTTCATTTAAGCGGAAAAGACATTTTTGTTCAGGCAGAAGATACCGATATGTATGCGGCGATCGATTGCCTGGCCGATAAACTGGACCGGCAGATCGTGAAATACAAGGAAAAACATAGCCAGTCGCATCAGACGAATGGCGGCCTCAAACATCAAATGGTAGTAAACGAAGAATAATTTCTCCCATGAACCAGATTGCCTCTTTGCTTACTCTGCCTCATATCATGCTGGACGTCGAGATAGGTAACAAGAGGCAACTGTTCGAATTGCTGGGGCAGCGGTACGGGACTGAATTGGGAGTAGCTACCGCGTTGATCGTCGATAGCCTGCTCGCACGGGAAAAATTAGGGTCAACCGGTTTGGGGCAGGGCGTTGCTGTGCCTCATGGCCGCATTAAAGGTTTGAAATCGGCAGTCGGAGTATTGGTCCGTTTAAATCCTCCCATTGAGTTCGACGCACCTGACCGTTTGCCTGTAAATCTGGTTTTTGTCCTGTTCGTTCCTGCAAACGCAACCGATCTGCATTTGCAGATTCTGGGCGAACTGGCACAGCTTCTCAGCGACAAATCCTTGCGCCTGGCCTTGTTGGCCTGTAACGATAGCAATGATGCGCTAGAATTAATAGGTAGTTGGCAACCCTGGTTTGAGCATGACTAATTCCATTACTGTTAATCGCATGTTTACTGCGTTGGCGCAGGTACTTTCGTTGACCTGGGTATCGGGCCACGCCGGCGGCGATAAGCAATTGCGCAGCGATATGGTGCAAAAACCGTCTTTGGCGCTGGTCGGCCACCTCAATTTTGTTCATCCCAACCGGGTGCAGGTATTGGGGTGCGCAGAAATGGATTATCTGGCCGGACTCAGTCCGGACGATTTGAAGCAGGCTATCGAAAATCTGTTTTCTACCGAACTTGCGGCGGTGATCGTAGCCAACGGAGAGCGTGTGCCGGAACCATTGCGGGCGGCTTCGCAGCGTACGAATACTCCATTGTTCGCGACCCCTGAGCCCAGTCCGGAACTGATGGCGGTATTGTCGCATTATCTGGTGAATGTGCTCGCCGAATCGACCAGCGTGCATGGAGTCATGCTAGAAGTCAACGGCATAGGCGTCATGCTTACCGGCGAATCTTCTGCTGGAAAAAGTGAGCTTGCGCTGGAATTGCTGACGCGCGGGCACCGATTTATTGCCGACGACGTGGTCGATCTGTATAAAACCGCACCCGATACGCTATCGGCGCAAAGTCCTGCAATGCTGCAGGATTATCTGGAAGTAAGAGGTCTGGGCGTGCTTGATATTCGCGCCTTGTTTGGGGAGCTGGCCATTAAAATGAAAAAAAACCTCAAGTTGATTGTTCATTTGAAACCGCTGGACGAAACCAGTGTGGAAGATATTTCGCGATTGGACATGCATGCCTCCACCGAGATGATACTCGGCATCGAAGTTCCAAAAGTCCAGATTCCGGTTGCGGTAGGCAGAAACCTCGCGGTATTGGTTGAAGTCGCCGCCCGCAATCACATTTTGCGTATGCGCGGCGTAAACAGTGCGGAAGTTTTTATCGAGCGGCAGAAAAAAATGATAGAGGCCGGCGACTAATGAGTACAAACCTGAGTGCGATGCAATTGATACTGATTAGCGGGTTGTCCGGTTCCGGAAAAAGCATTGCATTGCATGTGCTGGAAGATGCGGGTTATTATTGCGTGGATAATCTGCCTGTGGAACTGCTTGAAGAGGTATTGAGCTTTTTGGCGCAACGCGGCGATCATCGCGTGGCTATCAGCATCGATGCGCGTAGTGGCGATTCGCATCAATCCTTGCCGGATGTGGTGCGCAAACTGCGCCAGCAGGTCGATGTGCGTTTATTGTTTCTGGAGTCGAAAACGGAAACTCTGGTTCGCCGCTTTTCTGAAACCCGGCGTCCCCATCCGCTAAGCAACGATCAGCGCGCGCTGCATGAAGCCATACTGGGCGAACGCGAGCTGCTTGAACCGATTGCGCAACTGGCGCATCGTATCGATACCAGCGATCTGGCACCCGCTACGTTAAGACATTGGATAAATGATATCGCAGCATTAGGAAATCAGCCCTTGACTTTGCTGTTTGCTTCATTCGGATTCAAGCACGGGATACCGCTGGATGCGGATTTCGTCTTCGATGTCCGTTGTTTGCCTAATCCTCATTACGACCCCGAACTACGTCCGCTGACCGGCCGCGATCCCGCCGTAATGGAGTTCCTTGCCCGAAGTCCCGAAGTCAACGAAATGATGGCCGATATAAGGCAGTATGTCAGCAAATGGCTGCCGTGTTTCGTACGTGATAATCGGGCATATCTGACCGTTGCCATCGGATGTACGGGCGGTCAGCATCGCTCTGTCTACATCAGCGAACAGCTTGCCCGATATTTTTCGGCGCACGAGCAAACGCTGGTGCGCCATCGGGAATTGATGTGAGTTTCGTCCGCATGGCCCCGGTGCTGATACAAAGAGGCGATCTGGCCGTATTGCTCATCGGCCTTCTGGCCGTTGTCGTGCTGGGCATCCATTATTGGTCGGCATCTGCCGGCGATCGTGTGATAATAAAACGTGGAGGCGAACTTTTTTTGAGCGCTTCGCTAGACCGTCCGTTTAGGGTAAGCGTACCGGGCCCGCTGGGTATAACGAAAATAGAAGTTTCGCAGCAAAAAGCGCGGGTGCTCAGCGATCCGGGGCCGCGGCAATTGTGTGTGCGCCAGGGCTGGATCAGCAGGGCGGGTGAAGTTGCAATCTGTTTGCCTAATCAGGTAAGTATGGAAATTGCGGGACGCGTACGGACATATGACAGTCTTAACTATTAACTCTACCGTGGAAGATCATCGCCTGGCCTATCTGGCAGCGCTTGCCATTTCGCTGATGTGGGTTGAAGCCGTCTTGCCCTCTCCATTGCCGGGTGTCAAGCCCGGACTGGCCAATATTGTTACTTTGCTCGTACTTCGTCAATACGGTTTGCGTACCGCATTCTGGGTGGCGGGTCTGCGCGTCGTGGCAGGAAGTATCTTGCTGGGAAGTTTTTTGACTCCGGGGTTTGTTATGAGCCTCGGCGGAGCTATGGCCAGTCTTGCTGCGTTATCGCTGGCGCAATATCTGCCGCAGCGCTATTTCGGCGCGGTCAGTTTGAGCGTACTGGCGGCTTTTGCGCATATCGCTGCACAATTGGCTATCGTTTCTGTATGGCTGATGCCTGATGTGAACGTATTTTATCTGAGTCCGGTTTTTGCAGCCGCAGCCTGGTTTTTCGGTTTGAGTAACGGCGTCATCGCCGCTCATTTGTTGCAAAATTTTTCGGGAGCGGGATTGCATGAATCCGCCACGTAGCGTTACGCTAGCCTGGACGGGGGCCTCGGGCATGCCTTATGGCCTCCGCCTGCTGCAAAGTTTGTTGGCTGCCGATGTCACGGTATATTTGCTGGTGTCCAGCGCCGCTCGGATTGTAGCCCGACAGGAAATGGATTTAAGCTTGCCCGGTCGCGCAGAAGAGTTGCAGTCGTTTCTGGTGCAGCGTTATTCGACGACGCCTGAACAATTGCAGGTATACGGACGCGAAGACTGGTTCGCGCCGGTAGCTTCGGGTTCCAATCCTGCCGATGCAATGGTGGTATGTCCGTGCAGTATGGGCAGTCTGGCTGCGATCGCTCAGGGTTTGGCGGATAACCTGATCGAACGGGCCGCTGATGTCTGCCTCAAAGAGCAGCGAAAATTGATACTGGTGCCGCGCGAAACGCCATTTTCGGCGTTGCATCTTGAAAATATGCTGAAGCTGGCGCGGATGGGGGTGTCGATTCTGCCGCCCAATCCCGCTTTTTATCACCATCCGAAAACTGTGGACGACATGGTCGATTTTGTCGTGGCGCGTATCCTCGACCAGTTATCCATTCCTCATCAGCTTATGCCTCGATGGGGCGAGAGATGAACTGGCTGAAACCAAGCTTGCCGCCGATTTTCGGCCGCTTGCTAACGGGTCAGCAACGATGCCGTATTCCGATATTCCCGCTTAATACGGTGTTATATCCCGACGGTTTATTACCGTTAAGGATATTCGAAACACGCTACATGGATATGATTAAAGCGTGCATGAAAGATAGTTTGCCATTCGGAATCTGCCTGATACGAACCGGCGCAGAAGTCGGAACAACGGCAACCCCCTTCCAGGTCGGAACGCTGGCGACCGTCGCCGACTGGGATATGACGCAACTGGGCATACTGAATGTAACCGTAAAAGGCGGCCAGCGGTTTTTAATCGAGTCGGCCGATGTCATGGGCGACGGCTTGTTGATGGCGGAAGTAAGTATGATTCCCGAGGAACCGTTGTGTCCTGTGAGCGAGGAGTACGCTATTTGCGTAACGGTTTTCGATACGATTTTACAGGAAGTCGGTGAGACGCGATTTTCGACGCCGATGCGCGCGAAACAGATGGCATGGCTCGGCTATCGACTGGCTGAAAGCTTGCCGCTCAAAGTCGCGGCCAAACAGGATATGCTCGAAATGAACGATAGTGAAATGAGATTGAAAATATTGTTGGCCTTTTTGCGTCGTCAAGGTGTATACGGCTGAATGGCTGTTTTTTGCCGGGTGGAATGTTGTGTTCCTGCGGGCATAAAGAGGCAGAGGGCTTTAGTTTGCGGATAAGTTACCGGTCATGGTCGTTATCGTCCCCCTTTGCATTGCTGTTTTTTGGTTGTCGGGTAATAATACCAAGTTAGTAATAAAATGTTGATATTATTTAAGGCTAGTTGAATTGGATTTCTCTTCTTTTTTTTCGCGTAAGGATAAGAAACCCCTCGCTCATGTGTCGGCGACTCGTGCTGTAAAACCCAAGAGTAAAGAGCAGGTTATTGCGGAAATTCACGAAACGCCTATCACCGAGCAACAATTCGAACCCGGAGTAGCTCAGGGCAATATCGTTGTTACCGAAATCGAATCTAGTTTCGCTCCGGGAGTAGAAGATGCGGCGATGCTTTACGCCAACGGCCGTATCGAGGAAGCGATTAATCAGTTAAAGCTGTTTATTGTCCAGTTGCCGCAGGAAGATAGTCTGTGGCTGATGCTGTTCGATTTATATTGGGTCGTGCGCAGACAGCAGGAATTCGAACAGCTCGCCATAGAATATGCGGTGAAGCGCGAAAAATCACCGCCAGTATGGTTGGGCGATCGTGTAATTACCCCCGAAGCAGTTCCGTCTCGCTCCAATAAAAAAACAGCTGCAGATGGTCAGTTGTTTAGTTTGAAAGGACGTCTGGACATGCAGATGGCCGACCGTATCCATCTGCTCGAAACAGCAGCCGGCGGCAGTGTCGTTCAGCTGGATTTGTCGGGCATTACCGAAGTCAGCGCAGAGGGCTGTACGCTCTTGCAAAAAGCGTTGGCGAAATTGCAAAAACAGCAGTCAAAACTGCAAATAGCCAGTGGCGCTTTGGTAGGATTATTGCAGCAATATATCGGTCGGACAGAAGGCAATACGCCAGAACAATGGCTGTTATTATTGCAATTATATCAATTGCAGGGACGCCAGATCGAGTTCGAAGATCTGGCGGTAGCATTTGCGGTGCATTTCGAGTTGTCGCCGCCGTCCTGGGAAGCTCCGACTCAGATCGCTCAGGTAGTGGTAGCTCCGGAAGAAGAAAAAAGCTCCGGTGCGGAGAGCAGCTGTTTTAAAATGAAAGGTACCATAAACAGTTCGTGTGGCGCTCTATTCAAAGAGCTCAAGCTGTTTTCCGAAGCGCATAAAGAAATAGTAATCGATCTGTTTGAGGTCGACCGCGTCGAATTCGCCAGCGTTGGTTTATTCATGGACACATTGATGGCGCTGATTCCGAGCGGGAAGAAAATCGCCATAATCGGCAGCAATATGATGGTATACGTCTTGCTGGTGGTTATGGGCATAGATCAGATGGCGCAACTTGCGCCGCGCAGGCTGAATTGATGGCTTGAATTCAGGCGCTATTCGCGTTTTCTGGTGGAGTGCCAATTCCAAAACCGGATCGGATTACATGTATTCTACAATTATTTGATTGGTCTAAAGCTTGCTCTAGATCCGTTAACATTCAATGACAGGAATCAGTATGGAGCAATATCGGGGTACAACTATACTCTCAGTTCGACGCGGCGATCAGGTGGCGCTGGGAGGAGACGGTCAGGTTACGCTGGGCAACGTCGTAATCAAAAGCACTGCACGCAAGATACGCCGCATTTATCAGGATCAGATACTGGCCGGTTTTGCCGGCGGTACGGCGGATGCGTTCACGCTGTTCGAGCGATTCGAGGAGAAGCTCGAAAAACATCAGGGCAATCTGTTGCGATCGGCGGTTGAACTGGCCAAGGATTGGCGCACCGATCGCATGCTGCGCCGCCTGGAAGCGATGCTGGCAGTAGCGGATCGCGATCATTCGCTGGTCATAACCGGTAACGGCGATGTGCTCGAACCCGAATTCGGTATCGTAGCGATAGGCAGCGGCGGGGCGTATGCTCAGGCTGCCGCGAAAGCTTTGCTCGACAATACCGACCTGTCGCCGCAGGAAATCGTAGCGAAATCTTTGGCCATTGCTGGAGATATCTGTATTTATACCAATCAAAAGCATTTAATTGAAGTTTTGGGGCCCGTGGCATGATCTTGGAAAATAGCAGGGAGTCCCTGACTCCGCAAGAAATCGTACAGGAACTGGATAAACATATCATCGGCCAGACCGCTGCCAAACGCGCCGTAGCAATCGCCTTGCGGAACCGCTGGCGGCGCAGTCGGGTAGCGGAGCCGTTGCGACATGAAATCACGCCCAAAAATATACTCATGATCGGCCCGACCGGTGTCGGCAAGACCGAAATTGCCCGCAGGTTGGCAAGACTGGCGAATGCGCCGTTTATCAAGGTCGAGGCGACCAAGTTTACCGAAGTCGGATACGTAGGACGGGATGTGGATTCCATTATTCGGGATTTGATGGAAATTTCGATTAAGGAATTACGCGAGCAGGATATGGCCAAGGTGAAGTATCAGGCTGAAGACGCCGCCGAAGAGCGCTTGCTCGATGTATTGCTGCCGTCGGCACGCGACGTATCGGCCGCGCTCGATATCGAACCGGGAGCCAAAACCGACGACAGCAGCACGCGGCAGAAATTTCGCAAAATGCTGCGTGAAGGGAGCCTGGACGACAAAATGATCGAAATCGAAGTGGCTGGCGTGCACGGCGGCGCACAGATTTTTGCACCGCAGGGAATGGAGGATTTTACCAGCCAGATACAGGATATGTTCCAGAACATGGCAAGCCGTACCCGGAAAACCCGCAAACTTACGGTTGCGGAAGCAAGAAAACTGCTGACGGAAGAAGAGGCGGCCCTGCTGGTAAACGAAGAAGATATCAAACTGAGGGCGCTGCAGAACGTCGAACAGAACGGCATCGTATTTCTCGATGAAATCGATAAAATCACCAGCCGTAACCAGACCGGCAGCGGCGAAGTATCGAGACAGGGCGTGCAGCGGGATTTGCTGCCGCTGGTTGAAGGAACGACTGTGACCACTAAATACGGCATGGTTAAAACCGACCATATCCTGTTTATCGCCAGCGGTGCATTCCATCTCGCCAAACCTTCCGACCTGATCCCGGAGCTACAAGGACGTTTTCCTATCAGGGTCGAACTGACTTCCTTGTCGGTGGCCGATTTCGAAGGCATCCTGACCGGCACCGACGCCTGTCTGACGCGCCAATATCAAGCGTTGCTGGCTACTGAAGGCATACAACTGAATTTTGCTCCGGATGGTATCCATCGCCTGGCTGAAATCGCCTATCAGGTGAACGAACGTACCGAAAATATCGGTGCGCGCCGTTTGCATACCGTAATGGAACGGCTGCTCGACGAAGTATCTTTTACGGCAATGCAGCAGCGCGGGCAGGAAGTGCAAATCGACTCCGCTTTTGTCGATATGCGATTGGCAACGCTGGCGGTGAGCGAAGATCTGGCGCGGTACGTTTTGTAAAAAGCGCAGCAGATACGCTTGGCATCCCTATTTAAGGGTTTGGAGCGGATGGACTCATGAGCGGCCGCATCGCGGTCAGCATGCTGGCGAATAATTTGGGCTGCGATTTTTCCTGTTCGGCGAGCAGGCATTTTATGTTTTGGCGCTGCATGGGCATGGCGAAACATGCCGGACAGTTTTCCTGTACGATCGGCAAATTCGCATGTTTGGCGAAATCGGAAGTTTGCCGTTCGCGCGCGTAAACCAGCGGACGGATAACGCGTACGTCGCCGGCATCGTTGGTGTAGTGCGCCTGCATGGTGCGCAGTTTGCCGCCGAAAAACAGCGACATCATGAACGTTTCGGCCAGGTCGTCGAGATGCTGCGCCAGTGCCAGCACGTTGTAGCGGTTTTCACGCGCGACGCGATACAGGATACCGCGCCGCATGCGCGAGCAATAGGCGCAGAACGAGTCGCCGTCCATTTTCTCCCGGGCGGATTCGAGTATCGGCTGGCTTTCGTAAAAATACGGAACATTGAGCGCGGCCAGGTACGGTTTCAGGACGCTCGGATCGTAATCCGGCGAT
Organism: Sulfuriferula sp.; assembly: GCA_027345925.1. Lineage (GTDB taxonomy): Bacteria > Pseudomonadota > Gammaproteobacteria > Burkholderiales > Sulfuriferulaceae > Sulfuriferula. The sequence goes on along the minus strand of DAIETB010000203.1, from coordinate 2,371 downwards.
TGAGGGTCGACGGTACAGGCAGCCAATTCGAATTTTACCGGTGCGCGTTTTTGCAAATCGAGCAGAATGTGCAGCAGCGAGAGTGAGTCTTTACCCCCCGAAACCCCCAATAAAATTCGGTCGCCATGGCGTATCATGTCGAAGTCTGCTATCGCGCGTCCGCTAGCTGAGAGCAGGGACCGCGGCGGTTTAACGGCGAATTCGTTATCGGCGCTCATGCTTGAAACTGCATCCGGTGCAGCTGCGCATAGATGCCTTTATGCGCGATGAGTTCGGCGTGATTGCCGATTTCGACGATGCGGCCTTGTTGCAGGACGGCGATGCGGTCGGCATTTTCTATGGTCGAGAGCCGGTGGGCGATGACCAGCGTGGTGCGACCCCGCATCAGGGTTTCCAGCGCGGCTTGCACATCACGTTCGGATTCGGTGTCGAGCGCCGAAGTCGCTTCGTCCAGAATCAATACTGGCGCATTTTTGAGCAAGGCGCGGGCAATCGCGATGCGCTGGCGCTGTCCGCCGGACAGTTTGACGCCGTTTTCACCTACCCGGGTTTGCAAGCCTTGCGGCTGTTCGCGGATGAATTCCATCGCGTGGGCAGCTTCAGCGGCTTTGACGATATCGTCCTCCGAGGCGGTACTCTGCTGGCCGTAGGCGATATTGGCCGCAATCGTGTCGTTAAACAGTATCACATCCTGCGATACCAGGGCGATATTGGCGCGCAGCGATTCCAGCGTTATATCGACAATATCATGTCCGTCGAGCAGAATTCGCCCCGAGTATTCGGTATAAAAGCGCGGCAGCAAATTGACCAGACTGGTTTTTCCGCTACCGGATGCGCCGACCAGCGCCAGCGTTTCGCCGGGCATGATATCGAGATTGATGTTTTTCAGTGCGGGAACCGGTTTTTCCGGATAATGCAAGGTTACATCGCAGTAGCTGATTGCTCCGCGCGCCCGCTTCAAGCGGATGCTGCCGCGGTCGGTTTCGGTTTCGCCGTCGATAACGTCGAATACTACTTCGGCAGCGGCCAGGCCGCGCTGCAATGGTTCGTTGATACCGGTCAGCCGTTTGACCGGACCGAATATCATCAGCATCGCGATCATGTACGAGACGAAGCCGCCGACTGTTAATTCACCATGCAACGCCTGCTGCGTGGCGATATACACCACCAGCGCGACCCCGCATGCCGCCACCATTTGGACCACCGGCCCGTTGGCCGCCGCTGCGGTGACCCCTTTCATGAAATAGCGCCGCGCATCGTTGACGGCGCTGCCGAAACGCTGCAGTTCGTATTGCTGCCCGCCGAATATTTTAACGACTTTATGCGCACCGACGGATTCTTCCACTACGTGCGCAATGTCGCCCAGATTTTGCTGCGCCTGCCGATTGATTAAGCGCAGGCGATAGCTGACCTTGCGGATAATCAGTACGGCGATCGGTGCGATGGCGACGATGACCAGCGTCAATTTCCAGTTCAGCCATAATAACCAGGCCAGCAATCCGGCGATGGTCAGCGTGTCGCGCACCAGCAGCGTTACGGCGCTGGTGGCGGATTGGGTGACTTGCGTGACGTTGAAGACGATGTGAGCGATCAGCGTTCCGGTCGAACTGTTATCGTAATATCGGGTCGGCATGGCGATAAGCTTGTCGAACATGGCCGAGCGTAAATCCATCACCAGCCGGCTGCCTATCCAGTTCATGCCGTAAGTACTTGAAAAATCCGCCAGTCCGCGAACAAAAAACAAAGCTATCATCAGCAAGGGAATGATGCGGATAAAAACCGGGTCCTTATGCACGAAACTGCCATCGAGCAAAGGCTTGAAAATGGCGGGAACGGCCGGTTCGGCGGCGGCCGTTACCGCCATCGCCAGCAGCGAACCGGCAAATGTGCGCCAATACGGACGTACATGATGCAAAAGACGGAAATACAGAGCCAGACCTTCATGACGCGACGGTGCGTTAGTTGCGATTCCGGCAGATGAATCGACTTCCGCTGGCGCTTTGTTCCCGGTTTGGGTCGCGGCGGTCACGCGCCGAAAACCTGTTCGCTCAAGCCCCATTTTGCGGCCAGCGTTTCGGCCGCATTCTGAATTTCTTCGCTGCGCGCCGGATGATTGTAAAAACTGCCGGCAAATCGCGCCAGGGCATCGTCGCGACCGAATTGCTGAATGATGCTGTGGATGATTTCTCCCGCTTCCGTACCGACGACTTCGGCGCCAAGCAAGTCGCCGTTATCCATATCCGCGATCAGCCGTACAAAGCCCTCTGTGTCGTCCTGGCCCAATGCGCGGGGATTGCTTTCAAAAGCGGCGAAGCCGGTAGCCACTTCGAGACCGGCATCTTCCGCATCGTCTTCATTAAGACCGATACGC
>DAIETB010000199.1:0-12513 GCA_027345925.1 Sulfuriferula sp. | reverse complement strand
TTTTCAGGCGCGCGCTATCGTTGAACAGTTCGATAATATGTTTTTCTAAATCCATAAATGGGAATAATTCTGGCGCTGTCTGTAGCAGATAATATAATAATTATGCCACAGCAAGCGAAACACGGGGTTGAAATCTGAGGACAAGGTTAAGCAGCTGATACGGTTTTAGACGGGTATTGACACGGCAAAATGACGCCGGGCAAAAGAATTGCCCGGCAATATTACATTAACGACTATTTGTCGTTCTTGTGGCTCTGGCGGCCTGCTTCTGCATGCTGCTCACTGGTACCGCCGCGAGTAGCCGAATGACTGCTGCTGTGTCCACCATGACTACTGCCGGAACCGCTGTCATTTTTGTGGCTTTGACGACCTGCTTCCGCGTGTTGCTCGCTGGAACCGCCTTGAGTACCGGAGGAATGACTGCTATGGGAGCTGCCGTCATTCTTGTGGCTCTGGTGGCCGGCTGCAGCGTGTTGAGCGCTGGTACCGCCTTGAGTTCCGGAAGAATGGCTGTTGTGTCCGCCATGGCTTCCACTATCGTTTTTGTGACTTTGATGGCCAGCTGCAGCGTGCTGCTCGCTGGTTCCACCGCGGGTACTGGACGAGTTGCCTTGATTGGTAGCCATAATCTTCATCTCCTTTATTGAAACCAAAAATGATTCCCTGCTTACGGGGAAATCTGGATCATCATTAAAATGATTAATGATGTGGTCTATTTTGTTTCCCCGACCCGCCATCGTCTGTACGCATCGACACATTTAAATATTATCCGTGCGGATTATCAATCTTTTATTATTGCCTGAAAACAAAGCACTTCCGTTAAGCGCCGAACGCATCGCGCAACCATTTTATGGTATTGCCTTCGATCAGCAGAGCATCGAAACGGCACGGCGGAAAATTTGTCAGCCTCGACAAATAAAATTGAGCCGCCACGATTAGTTTTTGTTGCTTGCGACGGTCTATGCTGGCTATGGCACCACCGAATTTAAGGCTGCTGCGCTGCCGGACTTCCACGAACACCAGCGTTGCTCCGTCGCGCATAATGAGGTCTATTTCGCCCGTACGGCAGCGAAAATTGCGTTCGCACAATGTCATGCCCTGCGCCAACAGATAATCTGCCGCCCGCTGTTCGGCCTTGATACCATTTGCCATACGCACTCCTGAATAAATGAAAAACCGAAGACAGATTGATCGCAGCCTGCATATATTTGCTTCATTTTGAGTTAAAATAATATCATGCAGAGTTCAGGCTCATTATATGTAGTAGCTACCCCTATCGGTAATTTGAGCGATATCACTCAGCGTGCGCTGGAAGTACTCAAATCGGTGGATTTGATTGCCGCCGAAGATACTCGCCATAGCGGACAATTGATGGCTCGGCTCGGCATTTCCGCCAAATTTACCGCTTTGCACGAGCACAATGAATCTCATGCTTCCACGCACCTCATCAACGAATTGCTGGCAGGCAAAAACATTGCCCTCATCAGCGATGCCGGCACCCCCGCCATCAGCGATCCGGGCACCCTGCTCATCGCCGCAGCCCACGATGCGGCAATCCGCGTCATTCCGGTTCCGGGCGCCAGCGCTGTCATCTGCGCTTTGTCGGCGGCGGGGATCGCTGCGCCGAACTGGCTGTTTTACGGATTCCTTCCCGCAAAACCGGGCCATAGACGTACCTGCCTTCAGACGCTGGCAGCGTTACCTTATACGCTGATATTTTACGAAGCCCCGCACCGTATCGTCGAGTGCGTGGCGGATCTCGCCGAGATACTGGGCGGCGAACGCCGCATCACCTTCGCGCGCGAATTGACCAAGCTGTTCGAATCCATTCACAGCCTGCCGCTGGCGGAAGCCGCCGCATGGCTAGGCGCCGACGCCAACCGGCAAAAAGGCGAATTCGTATTGATCGTCGGCGGCGCTGCGGCCGACGACAAAGCAGACGATCACGCTGAATTACGCCATACGCTAACCGTCTTAATGGACGAACTGCCCTTGCGACAAGCCGCGCACATCGCTGCCAGATTGACCGGCGTCAAAAAAAACACCTGTTACAAACTGGCGCTCACCTTGCAAAAGACCGACTTATGAATCGACTGACCCTGATCCGCCCCGACGACTGGCACGTACATCTGCGAGACGGCGACCTGTTGCGAAAAGTGCTGCCCGATACCGCGCGACGGTTCGGTCGCGCCATCGTCATGCCCAACCTTAAACCGCCGGTCCGGACTACGCGCGATGCCGCAGCGTATCGCGAGCGCATACTCGCTGCGTTACCTGCCGGCATGCAATTTGAACCCCTGATGACGCTGTACCTCACCGACAACACCGATCCCGCCGAAATCGGCCGCGCCAAGCGCAGCGGCATCGTGCATGCGGTAAAATATTATCCCGCCGGCGCTACGACGCACTCCGATCTGGGCGTAACCGAACTGCGCAAAGCGTATCCGGTAATTGCGGAAATGGAAAAACAGGGCCTGCCGCTTTTGCTGCATGGCGAAGTCACCGATCCGGATGTGGATATTTTCGACCGCGAACGCGTTTTTATCGAACGCCATCTCATCCCGCTGGCGCAGACCTTCCCCGCATTGAAGATCGTACTGGAGCACATCACTACCGCCGACGCGGCAGCCTATGTCGGAACAGCCGCCCCTACGATTGCGGCGACCATTACCGCGCATCATCTGCTCTACAATCGCAACGCGATGTTCCAGGGCGGCATCCGTCCGCACTATTACTGCCTGCCGATACTGAAACGGGAAAGGCACCGGCTGGCTCTAGTCGCCGCAGCCACCAGCGGCAATCCGAAATTTTTCCTCGGCACCGATAGCGCCCCACACCCGCAAAACGCCAAACAATCCAGTTGCGGCTGCGCCGGCATCTATACCGCTCACGCCGCTATCGAGCTGTATGCTACCGCGTTTGACGCGGCAGGCGCGCTCGGTATGCTCGAAGGCTTTGCCAGCCATTACGGCGCGGACTTTTACGGCCTGCCGCGTAATACCGGCAAGATACAACTGGTACGACAACGCTGGATCGCGCCAGACCGGATCGAACTGGACAACGATGGCCTCGTTCCGCTCGGTGCCGGTGAATCAATAGCCTGGAAAATAGAATAAACCCATAGGTTTCGGGCACGGTAACGATACGCCTCTGGATACCGGCCCCACCCACCACAGCCAGGACGCAAATACACGCAGCGTTGCGCGCGGGTATAACTTGCCCTTGCAGAAACCGGGACCCCGGGTTCAATCAGATGCATCAAGACATTGATGGGCTAAGGTATTTTACAATCCAATAAAGGATTATAATCATCGACCATAACATAACAAACATCCAAAATGGAATTAGTTCAAGAACAGTTATCCATCTGTAAAGCTCTCCTGACGGCGACTACCAGCCTTGCCCAGGGCAAGACCCCTGAAGAGGTATTGAGAGCGGCTTGCGATGCTCTGGTTGCTTCGTCCGAGCGGGTTTGCCTCGCCTGGACGTATCTGGGCAACCCGGATTCCGAAACGATCCGACCCTCGTATGCCGCCGGTTGGGCTGCCGAATATGCGCGTGACTTGATAATCGACCTTAGTCCCGAAGCTGTAAAAGGCCCCGCACGGCGCTCTCTGGCCCGGAACGAGCCGGTTCTGGTTCAACTGAATTCGGACGCCAGCTTCGGAATCTGGCGGGAAAAAGCGAAACGATACGGGCTGGAAGAAGCGCTGACATTACCGATCGGCGACATAAAACATCCTTTCCGAGGTCTGATTGTGATCCTTGTCGATGCCCAGGGTTACTTCGAGCAACTCGGGATGCAACCCTTTCTTGCATTTACGCAGCTGGCTTCCGTAGCTCTCGACCAGGCACGATTGAAAATGACGCTGGAAAATATAGCCTCAGTCGATCCTTTAACCGACCTGCTCAATCGTCGTGCAATGGAAGAGGTGATAAGTCGGGTACACGGCCACGGCAAAAGGACTGCGCAACCCTACAGCCTGATTCTGCTCGATCTGGACCGATTTAAAATGCTAAACGATAATTACGGGCATGATATCGGCGACAAAATTCTGCTCGGAATCAGCGTGCTTGCAAAACGGACGTTACGGACCAGCGACTGGTTGTGCCGGTGGGGCGGCGAGGAATTTCTGGCCATCCTGCCGGACACCGACGAAAACGGTGCGCTAAAATTCGGTGAACGGCTAAGGGATGCCATCGAAAACTTCTCCATTCAATTCAATACACAAAAAATCTCCACTTCCGCAAGTATAGGCGTAGCAAGTTATCCGCGTGACGGAGACACGCCGGATTTTTTGATGAAAGCAGCCGACGCGGCACTGTACGAAGCTAAAAAAACCGGGCGAAATCGTGTAGTACCGGCCAGGAATAAACGGAAAATCTATTCCATTGCCGCGAAGCTCAATGGGGCCATTGAAGACAACCGGCTTGTTCCTGCCTATCAACCTATCATCGACCTCCAAACCAGACAACCGGTTGCCGAAGAAGCCCTGGCCAGATTAATCGATGAATCAGGCACTGTGATTGCAGCTGCCGACTTTATTCTGGCTGCAATGGAATTACAGCTCACTCATCTGGTCGATTATCAGATCATCAAACAAACGATGGCTCGATGTGCATCGAATATTGCCGATGGCGGCCGAAACCTGGCGCATTTCGTAAACATTTCGGCGGATCTTTTGCAGCATCAAGACTTGATTCAGGCCTTGTTTGCGGAAGCCCAGGCCGCGTGCATTTCGTGCGGCCTGGACATAGGCACCGTCAAGCCCTTGGTACTGGAAATCACCGAAAGACAATTGCTCGGCGATGCCGATGCCGTCAAAGCCAAACTCGCGCCATTTATTGATTACGGCATGCGCTTGGCCATAGACGATTTTGGCAGCGGATATTCTTCTTTTCAATATCTGGCCGACCTGCCGGTCTCGTTTTTGAAAATCGAAGGCAGCCTCATAAAACAGGTCAAAAACTCGCGTATCCGGATGATAATCAAACGGATCAGCGACATCGCCAAAGATCTCGAATTAATTTCCATCGCCGAATTCGTCGAAGATGCCGAAACGGCCGATATCTTGTACGAGCTGGGCATCGACTGGGCACAAGGTTATTATTTCGGACGCCCTGCCCTGGCCAAACAAGTATACCCGTAGACTGCAGCGCGACATCTTCGTGATACCACTAACAGATTTCTGTTATAAATTTATTTGAGAGCTGCGCAACCCGACAGATTTTGTACGCACAGGTCAATGTCCCGCGGCGTGCATCTTCGCCAGCCCGGCGTCAATCGCATTATCCAGATAGCCGCCGTAATAATCCTCCGAATCGACGCCCACTATCGGATCGGACGCCTGCTTGCCATCAGGAGTAAACACGATAATGGTCGGAGTCAGCTTAATATTGAGACTGGCTGCGTATAGCTTGCCGCTCGTCGGCTTGCCGTCCCAGCCCGTCAGCGGCGTGTCATCGGTAATCTGTATACGGCGAATCATGACCTTATGCGTATATTGCGGGTTCTGCTGCATGGGAATAAGATAATCCTGCATGGAGCGTTCGCAATACGCGCATTCAGGACTGGTAAATATGACCAGCAAAGGTACGCCCTTTTTTTGCGCGATGCGGGCGTCCTGCGGCAGGTTATGGGTATATATTATTTGCTGCGGAGCAGACCATGTCAGAGCGGAGAATAGTGAAAAAAACAGGCTTAAACCAGCCAGACGAAGAAATTTAATCACAATACAAAACCTTTAAATAAATGCTGCCGATTAAAAATTATTGAACGCTTTGCATTACGCAGCGTAGACGTACCGGTTGAACATGAGAATTTTGAGTTTTGAGTTTTTTAAAGCCTTTTTTAACGAAATAAGAGCAAGCGCATTAAAGTACAACGCTTCTTTTAGGTTAAAATGTGCAAACAATCGTTAATTATACTCGCAGGTTACCCTTTGCCAACTCCTATCGATTCATTTCTTCCCGCGCAGTTGGTTATCGCCTCCCGCGAAAGCGCGCTGGCGCTATGGCAATCCGAACACATAGCGGCGCGTCTGCGGGAACTGTATCCCTCGATAAAAATAAGCATACTCGGCATGACCACGCAGGGCGACCGCATTCTCGATACCGCGTTGAGCAAAATCGGCGGCAAAGGTCTGTTCGTCAAGGAATTGGAGACAGCCTTGCTGGAGCGCCGTGCCGATATTGCGGTGCACTCCATCAAGGATGTGCCGATGAATTTAGGCGATGAATTTACGCTGGCGGCGATCGGCGAACGCGAAGATCCGCGCGACGCGCTGGTCTCCAACCGCTTTTCCTGCCTGCAGGATTTGCCCTCCGGTGCGCGGGTGGGCACATCGAGCCTGCGCCGCGAATGCCAGTTGCGCGCGCGCTTTCCACATCTCGCGATCGAAGCGTTGCGCGGTAATGTACAAACTCGTTTGCGCAAGCTTGACGAAGGGCATTACGATGCAATTATACTGGCCGCGGCCGGACTGAAACGGCTCGGTTTGGAGACGCGCATCCGGCAGGAACTGCCGCCGGAGCAGAGCCTTCCTGCGGTAGGTCAAGGTGCGCTGGGGATAGAATGTCTAGCCGGGCGCGCCGACTTGATCGAGCTGCTCGCGCCCCTCAATCACGCCGACAGCGCTGCCTGCATTCGCGCCGAACGCAGCATGAGCCGTCGGCTGGGCGGCAGCTGTCAAGTGCCGCTGGGTGGCTATGCGCGCTTCATCGGCGATACGATGCATTTGCGCGGCTTCGTTGCCGAAATCGACGGCAGCCGCGTCATCAGCGACCAGATCAGCGGTACGCGCGAAGAGGCGGAAATCCTGGGCACCGAACTAGCGCAGCGCCTGATCGCGCAGGGCGCGGATAAAATTCTGGCGGCTTTGTCATCATGAGCAAACAATTATACGGTCAGGGAATACTGGTGACGCGTCCCGCGCACCAAGCCGGCGAACTGGCAGCCCTCATCGCCGCCGCCAACGGCAAACCCATCCTGTTTCCGGTACTGGAAATTCTCGATGCCGAAGATCTGGCGCCGTTGTATGCGCTGATCGACTCGCTGGACGAATTCGATATGGCGATCTTCATCAGTCCCAATGCAGTCAATAAAGCGATGAACCTGATCAAGTCCCGACGCGAATTGCCGGCGGCTTTGCAGATTGCGGCGATAGGACGCGGCAGCAGCCGCGAACTCAAGCATTTCGGCATCGATAAGATTATCGCGCCCAAAGAACGTTTCGACAGCGAAAACCTGCTGGCCCTGCCTGAACTGCAGGACGTCGCCGGTCGCCGCATCGTTATTTTCCGGGGCGACGGCGGCCGCGAGATTTTAGGCGACATGCTGACCGAACGCGGTGCGACAATCGTTTATGCCGAATGCTACCGCCGCAGCCGCCCCGACGTCAATGCGGGCAATCTGATGCGGCGCTGGTCGCGCAACGAAATCAATGCCGTCACCATCACCAGCTCTGAAGGATTGCGCAATCTGTATGACATCCTCGGCAAACTCGGGCGACAATGGCTTAAATCGACGCCGATTTTTGTTCCGCACGAACGGATTTTACTGGTGGCGCAAGAGTTGGGCCTGGCGCACGGCATACTCACCGAATCCGGCGACGAAGGTTTGATCGAAGGCATGGCAGAGTGGTTCGAGCGGAATCATGGCTAACCTGCAAGACAAACCCGATCTGCTCGACAAACTGGGAACCTATCTCAATCCCGCTTTGATTTTCGCTGTGCTGGCGCTGGTGCTGGCGGGATGGGGATGGTGGCAGACACAAGTTGAGCTGACCGCAATCCGGCATGAATTGAGCGAGCGACTGACCGCCACCAATGAGGCCGCGCAGGAAAGCCGGATATTAAGCCAGCAAACCGCCTACAATAGCCGCGACCTGACGCTGCGCGTCGCCGAAATTCAGGCCAAGCTTGTCGAATCGCAAAATCAGCAGCTGGCGCTCGAAGCCTTGTACCGTGATATGGCCAAAAGCCGCGACGACTGGACGCTGGCGGATATCGAGCAAATCGTATTGATCGCCAACCAGCAGTTGCAGCTGGAGGGCAATGTCAAAGCGGCGATTATTGCCCTGCAAACCGCCGACGCGCGCCTGCAATCGATAGACAAACCCCAGTTCACCAGTCTGCGGCGCACTTTGAATGCCGATATACAACGCCTGCAGCTATTGCCGCAGATCGATACGGTAGGAATCACGCTGCGGCTGGACGATCTTATCGCCGCGGTCGATCACCTGCCGCTGGCCAGCGATCAGGAAATCCCCGTTCGGACGGTAAAGACAGAAAAACCGGTCAGGCCGGTTCCTGCCGACGAGGCGACCCGCTTTGCCACGGAAATGTTGCAAGAACTCAAAAGTCTGGTTCAGGTACGTCGGCTCAATACGCCGGATAATGCGTTACTCGCGCCGGAACAAAGCTATTTTTTGCGGCAAAACCTGAAACTGCGATTGCTGACGGCCAGAATTGCACTGTTCGCGCACGATGAAGTCAGTTATAAAGCGGATTTGAACGCGGCTAAATACTGGCTTAGCAAGTATTTCAATGTGAACGATGCCCGCACCCAAAACAGCATCGCGCAGATAGACAAACTGATAAACAGTCCCGTCAGCATCCGTTTGCCCGGGCTGGAGCAGAGCTTGAACGCGCTGCGTACCAGTCGTCTGGCGCACAATCAATAATCATGCGCGTACTGATCTGGATTTTGCTGATTTTCGCTCTGGCCGTAGGCTTTACCCTGGCGGGGAAATTCGATCCCGGCTATGCGATTCTGGTCTATCCTCCCTATCGCATCGAACTGTCGCTGGTATTGCTGGTTATTTTACTACTGCTGATAATCGTGCTCGGCAATTTGCTGGTTCGGGTCGCCGCAGCCACCCTGAGCCTGCCCAAACGTGCCCGCGCTTTCCGGCAACGGCAGCGGCAACTGCACGGTAACGAAGCGCTGATGTCGGCTCTGACGGATTATCTGGAACAGCGTTACAAACCGGCGGAAACAGCGGCCTTACGCGCACACACCCTGAATAACTCGCCTTATCTGGCCGCATTGCTCGCCGCCGCCGCTGCGGAGGCGCAAAACGCCCCCGACCGGCGCGACGAATATCTGGCTCTGGCGGCAAAACATGCTGCACCGTCCGACCAGAGTTAGACAACACGGACACTAGCTGCGCGCCTACGCGCGTTCGGCGTAGGCGCTATCGAGTAATTCTATCCAGTGACGCACCGGCGCAACCGAACCGGATTGCAAATGCAGCAGGCAGCCGATATTGGCGGTCGCAATCATCTCGGGAGCATCCGCTTGCAGATGAGCCAGCTTGCGGTCGCGCAGCTGAGTAGCCAATTCCGCTTGCAAAATTGAGTAGGTGCCGGCGGAACCGCAACATAAATGCGATTCGGCCACCGGCAATACGGTAAATCCCGCCCTGCGCAGCAATGTTTCCGCTACGCCGACGATTTTTTGCCCATGCTGCAAGGTACACGGGGCATGAAAAGCCACTCTGACCGAACCCGTATCCGGAGCAACGGTGGCCGGCAGATGTGCCTCCGCTTCCGCCAGCACGATTTCGCTCAGATCGCGCGTCAATGCCGAAATCCGCGCCGCCTTTGCGGCATACGCCGTATCATGCCGCAAATAATGACCGTATTCTTTCACCGTAACGCCGCATCCCGAAGCCGTCATCACCACCGCTTCGGCGCCGGCTTCGACATGCGGCCACCAGGCGTCGATATTGCGGCGCATGTAATCGAGACCTTCGTCCTGCGCGTTCAGATGATAGCTCACCGCTCCGCAACAGCCCGCTTTATCGGCAACGATCAGCGAGATGCCGATGCGGTCCAGCAGGCGCGCGGCCGCTGCGTTGATATTCGGCGCCAGCGCCGGCTGGACGCAGCCTTCGAGCAACAGCATGCGGCGGCTATGGCGCGGCGCGGGAACAGCGGAAGAAACTTGCGCGACGGGCAGTTTCGCCTGCAGTTTCGCGCCCAACATCGGTCTTGCGGCCCGGCCCAGCGCTGCGAGACCGGTAAACAAGGGCTTGTTCGGCAACACCCGACGCAGCAAATAGCGTTGCAGATTGGCCGCCGCACTGCGCGGAACCTGACGTTCTATCAAGTCTCTGCCGATATCGAGCAAACGCGCGTATTGGACTCCCGAAGGACAGGTCGTTTCACAGTTACGGCAGGTCAGGCAACGGTCGAGGTGCAACTGCGTTTTGGCTGTCGCTACGCCGCTCTCCAGATATTGCTTGATCAGAAAAATCCGCCCGCGCGGCGAATCGAGCTCGTCGCCCAATAGTTGATAGGTCGGACATGTCGCCAGACAAAAACCGCAATGCACGCAACTGCGGAGGATTTTTTCCGCTTCCGCGCCCGCTTCGCTATCGCGTATAAAATCGGCAAGATGAGTTTGCATGCTTAAAACTCCGGATAGAGTCGGCCGCGGTTTAAAATGCCGTGCGGATCGAATTGCGTTTTCAGCCGGCGGTGCAGCGCCATGACAGCGGCCGGCAAGGCCTGGAATACGCCAGCTGGCGGTCGTGCTCCGCGATACAGCGTGGCGTGGCCGCCAAGTCCGGCGGCAGCGGCAAATATGGATTCCGCCGGAGCTGCCGATTTAAGCCAGCGTTGCGCCCCGCCCCAGGTCACAGCCTGTTTACCCGGCAAGTCCAGCGGGGGCGCAGTCGGCGGAACCGATAAGCGCCACAGCGGCGTCTCGTCGGCAAAAAAAGGTGCAGTCTGTTCGCGCGCCGCCAGCCAGAACGCATCCCCATGAGCCAGAATTTCACCGCCCAGTCTGGCTTGCGCGGCATGCACCGCCGCCGCGCTGCCTTCCAGCCGCACACTCAGCGCACCGTCTATCCACGCCGCAGCAGTGAGCGGCAGCGGTCGGCCAGCCCATTCGTTCATCCGCACTATGCTCGCAGCCTGGTCGAGTTCGTATTGCAAGGTGACAGCCGTCGCCGGTCGCGGCACCACTTTGACCGACGCCTGCAAAATAACCCCCAGCGTACCCAGCGCGCCAACCGTCAGGCGCGAGATATCGTAGCCGGCCACATTTTTGATGACCTTGCCGCCGAAATTGAGCAGGTCGCCGCGGCCGTCAATAATTTGTACGCCCAGCACGGCATCGCGGGCGCTGCCGCTATAGGGCCGGCGCGCTCCCGACATGCCGCAGGCGAGCGTGCCGCCCAGGGTGGCGCTGTCGCCGTAATGCGGCGGCTCGAAACTCAGCATCTGATTATTAGCGGCAAGCACCGTTTCGATTTCCTCCAGCGTCGTCCCCGCTTTAGCGGTCAATACCAGCTCGGCGGGTTCGTATTCGACGATGCCGCGGTGTCCCGAAACATCGATGACCGATCCTTGCGCGGGATTGCCGTACCAGTCTTTGCTGCCGCCGCCGCAGATTTGCAAAATTCTCCGCTCGCCATAAGCGTCCTTCACCTGATCGACCAGAGTTTGCATCAGAACCTCGGCAAATGCGGATGGCTGAGCTGACCGGCGTGCACATGCATTGCCCCCAGTTCGGCGCAGCGCTGCAACGTCGGCACCGCTTTACCGGGATTGAGCAAACCGGCCGGATCGAACGCCGCCTTTACGCCGTGAAACGACGCCAGTTCCAGCGCTCGAAACTGTACGCACATCTGGTCTATTTTTTCCATTCCGACCCCGTGTTCGCCGGTAATGGTGCCGCCGTACTGCACGCATAATTCGAGGATGCGAGCGCCCAATTGTTCGGTTTTATGCAATTCTCCGGGTATATTGGCATCGTAAAGGATCAATGGGTGCAGATTGCCGTCGCCGGCATGAAACACGTTGGCGACGCGCAAACCGTACTCCGCGGACAGCGCTTCGATCCCGTTCAAAACTGCCGGCAAAGCGCGACGCGGAATCGTGCCGTCCATGCAATAATAATCCGGCGACAAACGCCCTACCGCCGGAAACGCATTCTTACGTCCGGCCCAGAAGCGCAGGCGTTCGGCGTCGTCCTCGGCGGTACGCGCCGAAGTCGCGCCGTTAGCGGCCAATATATCGTGTATGCAGCGCAGGTCTTCGGCCACTTCTTCCGTCGTGCCGTCGACTTCGACCAGCAGGATCGCCGCCGCATCGAGCGGGTAATTGGCGTGGATAAACGCTTCGGCAGCGTGTATCGCCGGCCGGTCCATCATTTCCAGCCCCGCCGGCAAAATACCGCCGGCAATAATGGCGCCCACCGCCGCGCCCGCCGTTTCGACCGAATCGAACGCCGCCAGGATCACTTGCGCGTGTTCCGGTTTGGGCAGCAGCTTTACCGTGATTTCGGTAATGACCGCCAGCATGCCTTCAGAACCGTGCAGCAGCGCCAGCAAATCGTAACCGGGGCTGTCGAGGCTGTCGCCGCCCAGTTCCAGTATTTCGCCGTCTATCGTCACCACCCGCACGCCGAGCACGTTGTGTACCGTCAAACCGTATTTGAGGCAATGCACCCCGCCGGAATTTTCCGCTACGTTACCGCCTATCGAACACGCAATCTGC
>DAIETB010000051.1:0-5158 GCA_027345925.1 Sulfuriferula sp. | reverse complement strand
ATCGGTCAGGGCTCTGCCATGCAGCAACCGCTCGCGGTGGCGATCATTGCCGGATTGCTGGTGCAGTTGCCGCTGGTGCTGCTTGTCATGCCGGTGCTCTATAGTATACTGCTGGGAAAGCGGCGCAAAACGCATTAGATTATTCTGGAAAATTATCGGATTCATAATCATGAACAAACAAATTATTCATACCGAATCAGCCCCGGCCGCGATCGGCAGCTATTCGCAAGCCGTCAGGACGGGCGACACCGTATATCTTTCCGGACAGATAGGTCTTGACCCGTCATCGATGCAAATGGCGAACGGTATCGTCGGGCAAATACATCGCGTATTTCAGAATTTGCAGGCGGTGGCCGTAGCCGCCGGGGGATCGCTGGAAGATATGGTCAAGCTCAATCTCTATCTGACCGATCTGGGTCATTTTGCCAAAGTGAACGAAATCATGGCCGAATACTTTGCCGAACCCTATCCTGCGCGGGCTGCTGTCGGTGTCGCAGCTTTGCCGCGAGGAGCCGAGTTTGAGGCGGACGGGGTGCTCGTTATCGGGGTTTAGCCAGCTATGGCCGCTGCTGCCTCATCTGAAATGATGCGGCCTTTGCCCTCCGCCTTCACCAAACTCGGTCTGGTGACGTATGCTGATCTGCTGTTGCATCTGCCGCTGCGTTACGAAGACGAGACCAGTATTACGCCGATGCGCGATTTGCGGCCAGGGTGCCTGCAGCAAGTGCAAGGTGTGGTAACGCAATGCTCGGTGCAATATAAACCGCGGAAGCAGCTGGTAGCCCGAATCGCGGATCAGGGTGGCGAATTGAGTCTGCGGTTTTTGCATTTTTATGGCAGTCAGGCCGCGCAATTCGCGACCGGAAATGTTATCCGCGCGATAGGGGAAGTGCGCAGCAGCTTGCTGGGTGATGAAATGATTCATCCGCGGTATCGAGTCGTGAACGAAGAGACGGCGTTGCCCGAGAGCCTCACGCCGATTTATCCTGCCGCCGCTGGCGTAACGCAGGCCTTGTTGCGTAAATATATTGCGTTGGTATTGACGCATGGCGATCTGACCGACACCGTGCCAGAGCCTTTGCGCCGGACTTACGCCCTGGCCGATTTTGCCGGTAGCGTTCTGACTCTGCACCGGCCATCGCCCGATATTTCTTTAGCAGCGCTGAGCAACCGGCAGCATGACGCCTGGCAGCGAATAAAATTCGACGAATTGCTGGCGCAACAATTGTCCTTGCGCCTGGCGCGACAGACGCGACGTGCGCTCGGCGCACCGAAAATTCCTGCCGTCTCCGCGCTGGCGAAACGCCTGCTCGCCGATCTGCCATTTGCATTGACTGCGTCGCAACAACGCGTCCGCGAAGAGATAACGCAGGATATGCTGGCGCCGTACCCGATGCAGCGCTTGCTGCAAGGCGATGTGGGCAGCGGTAAAACTGTAGTCGCAGCGTTGGCGGCGGCGCAGGCGATGGACGCAGGCTATCAGGTGGCGTTTATGGCCCCGACCGAGATTCTGGCCGAACAGCATTACCATAAACTGCGTTCGTGGTTCGAGCCGCTCGGCGTTGGCGTGGTATGGCTGACGGGCAGCCTGTCGAAAAAAAACAAGGATCTCGCGCTGGCGCAATTGCATAGCGGCGAAGCGCTGTTGGCTGCCGGCACACATGCTTTATTCCAATCGCAAATAGAATTCGCTCGTCTCGGTCTGGCGGTGATCGACGAGCAGCATCGTTTCGGCGTAGCGCAACGGCTGGCATTGCGACAAAAAGGCGTGCAGCCGCACCAGTTGATGATGAGCGCCACGCCGATCCCGCGGACGCTGGCGATGAGCTATTATGCCGATCTGGACGTTTCCGTCATCGATGAACTCCCGCCGGGGCGCAGTCCGGTCACGACCAAGTTATTGAGCGAGAGCCGGCGTCAGCAACTGGTGGATACGATACGTACCCAATGTGAGGCGGGAGCTCAGGTTTACTGGGTCTGTCCGCTGATCGAGGAATCCGAGAAATTGCAGTTGCAGACGGCGATCGATACGCAGATCGCTTTGCAGGCGGCGCTGCCGACAATGCGGGTCGGTCTGATACACGGACGGATGAAAACGGCTGAAAAAGCGGCGATGATGGCGGCGTTTGCGGCGGCGGAAATCGATTGGCTGGTGGCGACGACGGTGATCGAAGTCGGCGTAGACGTGCCAAATGCGACGCTGATGGTGATCGAGCATGCCGAGCGCATGGGGCTTGCCCAATTGCATCAGTTGCGCGGGCGGGTCGGGCGCGGTGCCGGCAAAAGTACCTGCGTGCTGTTGTATCAGCAGCCTGTGTCGGAATTGGCGCGCGCCCGTCTGAAAGTGATTTTCGAATCTGCGGACGGGTTCGCTATCGCCAGCGAGGATCTGAAATTGCGCGGTCCGGGAGAATTCCTGGGGGCTCGGCAATCGGGAGCGCCGATGCTGCGTTTTGCCGATCTGGCGACGGATGTGCATCTGCTGGAAGCGGCGCAAGACGCCGCACAAGTAATGCTGGAAGCATATCCCGCTGAAACCACTGCGCATTTGGCGCGCTGGCTCGGAAGCAGGCAGGAATATGTTAAAGCATGAAGCTCAAATTCCGCTAACAGTTAACATTTGTAATGAAATAGTGCATGATAACTATTTAAATAAGTAAGCGGGTTGATTGTGTGCGCAGGATCGTCTTCAGGTTGGCAAGAACAATTAATCGGGGTACCCGCAATAACCCGTCACTGGCTGAGAGACCAAGGTTCGCTTACCGAAAGAATTTCGCAGCGATGCGCCGGTTTTAACGTTAGCCAGATAACCCAGCGCAGCGGCCCGACACTGCTGGACGAGGCCGCAACCATCGGGCTTGCATTTAAAGAGCGTGCCTTGTTGCGCGATGTGTATTTGTGTTGCGGCTCCAATCCGGTGGTATTTGCCCATAGCGTATTGCCGCAGACGAGTTTGTCAGGCCGCTGGGTAGCGCTGAAGCAATTGGGCAACAAGAGTCTGGGCGCAGTATTGTTCGCCGACCCTTTGGTGCGGCGCAGTCCGTTGCAATTTAGGCGTCTGGACGTCAGGCATCTTCTTTACCGACGTGCGGTACGCGATTTATTGTCGCCGCCTGATTATTTATGGGCCCGCCGTTCGTTGTTGATGTTGGCGCACCGCCGGATTTTGGTGACCGAGGTATTTTTGCCGGAAGTATTTGAACTATGACGCTCATCGAACGGATAGGCCTATACGAAAAGCTGATGCGTCTGGACAGGCCGATAGGTATTTTATTATTATTATGGCCAACATTATGGGGGCTATGGATGGCTGGCGATGGCCGTCCATCATGGCTTATTTTGTGGATATTTGTGCTGGGTACGGTACTGATGCGCTCTGCCGGTTGCGTTATCAACGATTACGCCGACAAGGAGTTCGACGCACACGTAGCCAGAACCCGAAACCGGCCTATGGCCCAGGGTCGCGTTTCCACCAAAGAAGCATTGAGTCTGGCGGCTTTGCTCGTTTTTCTGGCTTTTCTGTTGATACTGCCGCTCAACAGTCTGGTCAGATGGCTGTCGGTTCCTGCTTTGTTTCTGGCCGCGAGCTACCCTTATACCAAACGTTTTTTTGCGTTGCCGCAAGCATATCTCGGCATTGCATTCGGTTTCGGCATTCCCATGGCGTACGCCGCCGAACTCGGCAGCGTCCCAGGTCAGGCATGGTTATTATTTTCAGCAAACATTTTCTGGGTAATAGCTTATGATACGGAATATGCTATTGTGGATCGAGTTGACGATCTTAAAATCGGGATTAAAACATCAGCGATAACTTTCGGTCGTTACGATGTGCTTGCAGTGATGTCGTGTTACGGGATTGCTTTGGCGCTGCTTGCGTTGATTGGATGGCAGGCGCATTATGGAATATGGTTTTATATCGCTTTATTCTGTGCGGCAGGGATAGCATTTTATCACTATACGCTCATACGGGAGCGCGACCCCGACAAATGTTTTCGGGCGTTTTTGCATAATAATTGGTTCGGTGCAGCGATTTTTGCCGGTGTGGTATCAAATAATTTTTTTAAGGTGATCACGTGATACTTTCACGAACGAGTCAATACGCAGTACAGGCGATGATATACATGGCGACGCAACCGCCGGAAACGCCTGTGCTCAATAAAGATATTGCGGAACGTCTGAATGTGCCTGCGCCTTATCTGGCCAAGATATTGCAAAGCTTGAGCAAGGGCGGCCTGCTTTCTTCTTTTCGCGGGCGACTGGGAGGATTTTGTCTGCGTCAGGACGCGGCATCGGTTTCGTTGATGCAGTTGCTGCAGTTAACGGAAGGCCCCGATTTTACGCAGAGCTGTTTGCTGGGATTAAAGCGCTGCAGCGACGAAACTGCTTGTCCGGTTCATGTTCGCTGGTTGCCTATCAAGGAAAAAGTGATAGCTATGCTCAATGAAATGAGTCTGGCCGATCTCGCCCTGGCCGTACAAAGCGGTCGTTATCGTCTGGCGGACATGCCGTTGGGAATGATGGCCGAAGCTTGATTCGGGGATGTAATAAGCGGTTAGTAAAGCGTTCAGAATTTCCGAACGGATTGAATCGCGGGAGGGACGATATGTCTGTAGATAAGCGGTTCCTCAAGCGAACGTATCACAAAAATGAGGACGCTTGAAAGGAGTGGAATAAAGGGATATTATTATCCTGAAATTAGGGGGCGTTGGCTTTTTAATAAAGTTAATACATAATTACTGGTTAATGGGCTTGCATGGAGCCTATCGCCGCGAGTAAAATGCCCGCAGAATATATCTTTTTTGGACTTTAGCGGCGTAGGAGGCTCACAAAATGGCTACGGAAGTTATCGGTAGTACTGAGCAATACAATTTTGAAATAGTTAAAAAATTCTCGATCATGGCTGTAGTATGGGGTTTGATCGGGATGAGCATCGGTTTATATATTGCTTCGGAGCTTGCATGGCCGTTTTTGAATATGGACATTCCATATATCACTTTCGGCAGATTCAGACCGGCGCATACCAGCAGTGTCATTTTTGGATTCGGTGGTAGCGCATTATTTGCTACTTCCTATTATATAGTGCAGCGCACCTGTCAGGCGCGTCTCTTCGGCGACGGTCTGGCAAGCTTTACTTTCTGGGGTTGGCAGGCGGCGATAT
>DAIETB010000050.1:0-2667 GCA_027345925.1 Sulfuriferula sp. | reverse complement strand
CTTTTTTGAAAGCGCTGCAACCGTTAATTGCGCAAGTTACTGCGCCCAGCCTGGCGCTGATGTTGCGTAAGCGGGCGGCTGAATTAGTGCAGATTGATATGGCGGAACTTGCTGCGTTGTGGCACCTCAAACCGGTGCGGGCATTATCGGCAGGGCCGGCGCGGATAAAGCGTCCGGCGCCTGCGTCTATCAGCCGGCATTTATTACGTATGTTGTTGTTTAATCCGAGTTTGGCACAATATTTAACTGAGGATCTGCTGACGCAAACCGATACTGACACGCAAACCCTGCGCGAAGTACTTGTAATTTTGCATCAGCATCCCCATCTGGATACAGCGATGCTAATTGAGCAGGGGCAGCATCAGTTACATGCTGCCGATATTGAGCAATGCGGTGCTGAAATCATGGATTGGGAAGCCGATCTGGATGTGACACCGGAATTCAATCTGGTATTAGAGCAGTTGCGCATGACGGGTAAGCAGACACGCATGCAGGTATTAGCGCAAAAATCGCTGCGTGATTTAACTGACGAAGAAAAAAAAGAATTACAGCAATTACGCTAAGCAGACACAGTGTTTATAACGAAGTTTTGGCTGGAATGGTGTGTCGGCTGGTATAATTATCACATTTTTAAGCAGTACTCATTGGATACATTTTTATTATGGCGATCGATCAAGACAAGAATGATGTTAAACAAACCGACGCAGAATTACGTCGTGCCCGTCTCAAAAATCTGATTGTACTTGGTAAAGAGCGTGGTTACCTGACTTACGCGGAAATCAATGATCACCTGCCTGACGATATGCTCGATGCCGAGCAAATCGAGGGCGTTATCAGCATGATCAACGACATGGGTATTCAGGTCTATGATGAAGCGCCCGATGCCGAAGCGCTGCTCATGTCGGATGCGACGCCTGCGGTCGCCGATGAGGATGTGGTTGCGGAAGCCGAAGCTGCATTATCGACCGTTGATTCCGAATTTGGCCGTACTACCGATCCGGTGCGCATGTACATGCGTGAAATGGGTACGGTTGAATTGCTGACGCGCGAAGGCGAAATTGAAATCGCCAAGCGTATCGAAGACGGCTTGAAACATATGGTGCAGGCGATTTCCGCATGCCCGATCACGATCGACCAGATTCTGACTCTGGTGGACAAGGTAGAGCGCGACGAAATCCGGATTGACGAATTCGTCGACGGTATCGTCGCCAGCGAAGCGGAACTGGAAGCCGCAGCGGCGGCTGCAGCAGCAGTGGTGCCCACGCCTGAAGAAGAGACTGCCGAAGGCGAAATCGATGAAGAAGGGGAAGACGACGACGCCGATGGCAGTGCCATGGCAGCAGCCAATCTGGCGCAGTTGAAAGCCGATGCGATGGAGCGTTTCGAGTTGCTGCGTAAACTGGTCAAACGCATGCAGGCGGCGCAGAAGAAATATGGTTACGCCAGCAAGCAATACAATGAATTGCAAGCGGAAGTGTCCAATGTGTTGCTGGAAATCCGTTTCTCTGCCAAACAGGTCGAGGCCTTGTGCAATATCATCCGCGGTCTGGTGGAGACGGTGCGGTCGCATGAGCGCGATATCATGGACGTGGCCGTCAAGAAATCCGGCATGCCGCGCGAGCACTTCATCAAAGTGTTCCCCAACAATGAAACCAATCTGGAATGGGTCAACGAACAAACCGCAGTCAAAAAGCCCTATGTAGAAAACCTGATCCGTCATCAGTACACCATCATCGAGCGCCAGAACGGCCTGATCGCATTGCAGGACAAGATCGGTATTCCCATCCAGGATCTGAAAGAAATCAATCGGCAGATGACCACTGGCGAAGGCCGCACATTGCGCGCCAAGCGCGAAATGATCGAAGCCAACCTGCGGCTGGTGATTTCCATTGCGAAGAAATACACCAACCGCGGTTTGCAATTCCTCGATCTTATTCAGGAAGGCAATATCGGCCTGATGAAGGCGGTGGACAAATTCGAATATCGCCGCGGTTATAAATTCTCGACTTACGCCACCTGGTGGATACGTCAGGCGATCACGCGTTCGATCGCCGATCAGGCGCGCACTATTCGTATCCCCGTGCACATGATCGAGACCATCAACAAGATGAATCGTATCGCACGGCAGATATTGCAGGAAACCGGGCAGGAGCCGGATCCGGCTGTGCTCGCGGAGAAGATGGAAATGCCGGAAGAAAAAATCCGCAAGATCCTCAAGATATCCAAAGAACCGATTTCGATGGAAACGCCAATCGGCGATGACGAAGATTCGCATCTGGGTGATTTCATCGAGGATACCTCGACTCTGGCACCTATGGATGCTGCTATTTATGACAGCCTCCAGGATGTCACCAAGGAAATTCTGGACGGCCTGACCCAGCGTGAAGCCAAGGTGTTGCGTATGCGTTTCGGTATCGAGATGAATACCGATCATACTCTGGAAGAAGTCGGCAAGCAGTTCGACGTGACTCGTGAGCGTATTCGTCAGATCGAAGCCAAGGCGTTGCGTAAATTGCGTCATCCTTCGCGATCCGATCGGCTTAAGAGCTTTATTGACAATAGCGGCCAATAAGTTCCACTTGCAGGCTAGCAAGACCGGCCTGAAAATGGTATAGTTCCGGGCCTTCGGGTCTGTAGCTCAGTTGGTTAGAGCAGAGGACTCATAAT
>DAIETB010000184.1:0-5735 GCA_027345925.1 Sulfuriferula sp. | reverse complement strand
GGTCATCGTCATCGGCGGCGGTCCCGGCGGCGAAGACTGCGCGCGCGACCTGATCGAACACGGCGTCAAAGTCGCCATGATCAACAACGCGCCGCTACCGGGCGGCGAATGCCTGTGGCGCGGCTGCATCCCGTCCAAGGCATGGCGGCATAGCGCAGACCTGATCCGCGACCGCGCCCACGACGCCGACAAAGGCGTCAACGGCACCGCCGCCGCGATGCTGGACTGGGCGGTACTGGAACGGCACCGCAAAAACATATTGCAGACCCGCGGCGAACTCGCCCTCAAAACCGACAAAGGGGTCAAAATCGACGTCCGCGAAGGGTTCGCTTCGTTCATCGACGAACACACGCTCGCTATCCAGCCGCTGCAAGGCGAGGCGTATCAGCTTCGCTTCGGCGCGGCGGTCGTCGCGACCGGGGCGCCGCCCTTCGTGCCGCCCATCCCCGGCGCGCAGGACGGCTTGGCCAATGGCGGCGTCATCACTTCGGACACCATCTGGGATTTACCCGCCCCGCCCAAAAAAATGGCAATCATCGGCGGCGGCGTCATCGGCGTCGAAATGGCGCAGATCTTCCGCGACTTCGGTGCGGAAATTCTGATCCTCGAAGCCAAAGACCGCATACTGGCTGAAATGGAAGACGAGATCGCCAAACAGCTCACCGAACTGCTCCGCACCGAGCTGACCGTAGTCACCGGCGCGAAAATCGCCCGGATCGACGGCAAGCCCGGCGCCATGCAAGTCGCCTATGCCGACACCGACGGCAATGCGCAACAGTTCGCCTGCGATTACGTCCTCATGGCTACCGGCAAACGCCCCGACACCAGCCGCCTCAATCTGGCCGCAGCGAAGGTCGACCTCGACGGCGCCGCCATCAAGGTCGATACCCGCGGTCGCACCAGCAACGCGCATATTTACGCGGTCGGCGACGTCATCGGCGGTTACATGCTCGCGCACACCGCCGCTACCCAGGGCCGCGTCGCCGCCGACAACCTGCTCGGCGAAGAACGGCATTACCAACAGGATCTCGATTGCGGCGTCACCTTCAGCCGTCCGCAAGCCGGATTCGTCGGCGTGTCCAGCGCCCAGGCCAAAGCCCGCGGCATCGATGCCGTCGAAGCCAAAATGCCGATGAGCATCGACGCCAAAGCCATGATCACCGGCGAAACGCACGGCCTGATCAAACTCGTCGCCGACAAATCCACCCAAAAAATCATCGGCGTACACTTCCTCACCGAACACACCGACACCCTGATCGGCGAAGCGGTCATGATGGTATCGGCCGGCATGACCCTAACCCAAGTCGCGCAAGCCATCCATCCTCACCCCACCCAGACCGAATTGTTCGGCGAACTGGCCAGACGCCTGCTATCGCGCCTGCGACGAACCGCGAAGAAATAAGCGACCGACTCCCCCCTTCGCCGGATGGGAGTAGGTGCTCTAAAATGGGGTCAGACTCCACATAACTCAATTTAATTAGATTTTATTAAGTTATATTAAGTTGTGGTTTATACTTTCTTAATAATCCATTCATGCCGGTCTTGCCATGGCACGCCTACCCCGATTTTCTCTTATAAATCAACCACAACACGTTATACAGCGCGGCAATAATCGCAATATTATTTTTGCGGCAAAGAACGATTATATTTTCTTCAAAGAATGTTTGAACGATGCGGCAACGCGGCATCGTTGCCATATACATGCCTATGTACTGATGACTAATCACGTTCATTTACTCATGACCCCCTATGAAGAAAGTAGCAGCATTGCTAAAGTTCTCCAATCTGTCGGTAGACGGTATGTGCAATATTTCAATCGAACCTACCAACGAACCGGCACATTATGGGAGGGGCGTTACAAGGCCACCCTAATTGAAAGCGAATCGTATCTGCTTACCTGCTACCGATACATTGAATTAAATCCGGTGAGAGCGGCTATGGTAGCCGATCCTGGACAGTATCTATGGTCAAGCTATCATTATCATGCACATGGAAAAGCGGACATTTTGATCAACGATCATCCCTTGTACCACGCCTTGGGGCAATCGGAAGAAGAACGGCAATTAGTTTACCGTGGCCTGTTCGAATCAAGATTGCAACCGGACTTTTTAGCAAATTTACGAGAGGCTACCAATAAAGCCTGGATATTGGGAGGAGATCGGTTTAAAGAAGAAATAGCAATATTGTCAAAAAGACGAGGTCAACCCCTTTCGAAGGGTCGGCCGATAAAAAAGATAGTTTAATCGAGTCTGACCCTATTTTAGTATTTCGTCGGCAATACGCTAAAATAAGAGGATGTACTCCTTACTCCGCCCGTTACTTTTCCAGCTCGATGCTGAAACCGCGCACCATCTCACCCTGACCGGATTAAACCTCGTTCACAAGCTTGGTTTGAGCGCTGTAATGGTCCGTCCCGTTCCCGGCAAAGCCATCGAAACGATGGGCATACGCTTCCCTAACGGCGTCGGGCTTGCTGCCGGACTGGACAAAAACGGCGCGTATATCGACGCACTGGCGGCACTGGGATTCGGTTTTATCGAAATCGGCACGGTCACGCCCCGGCCGCAGCCGGGCAATCCCAAACCGCGCCTATTTCGCATACCGCAGGCGCAGGCCATCATTAACCGCATGGGATTCAATAACGAGGGCGTGGCGCAACTGGTGCGCAACGTGCAGGCGGCAAAATTCAAGGGGGTGCTGGGCATTAACATCGGCAAAAATTTCGATACTCCTATCGCTCTCGCCGCCGATGATTATTTGAACTGCCTGTCTGCAGTCTATTCGCACGCCAGTTATGTCGCGGTCAATATTTCATCGCCCAATACCAAAAATCTGCGCGATCTGCAAGCCGGAGACGCGCTGGCGGATTTGCTGGGAAAACTGAAAACCGAACAGACCCGGCTCGCTCAATTGCATGGCCGCTACGTACCGCTCGCGCTTAAAATCGCTCCCGATCTGTCCGATGAAGCTTTGACCGAAATCGCCGCATTGCTCAGGCGATACCGGATCGACGGCGTCATTGCCACCAATACGACGCTCTCGCGCAGCGCTATCGAAGGATTGCCTCTCGCCGACGAAACAGGCGGTCTTTCGGGCGCGCCCCTCACGGGGCCGTCTACGCGGATCGTGAAAAAACTCGCGCTGGCGCTAGCCGGTGAAGTTCCTGTGATCGGTGCCGGAGGAATACTGAGCGGTACGGATGCCGCTGCCAGAATTGAAGCAGGCGCACGACTGGTACAGCTATACAGCGGATTAATCTATCGCGGCCCTCGATTGGTCAGAGAATGTGTCCGGGCGCTAGGCTAACTACCGTTGTAGCGTTATCGTCCAGCCTGCTTTGGCAGACGGCTTTCGCTGCCGACTTGCCCAGTTTCCTGCAGGTGCGGGCCGCCCATCGATCTTCTTATGCCGTATTGCTGGACCGTCACGACAAAGTGCTGCAAATGCTGCAACTGGATCGAACGGAACAGCGTTTGAACTGGGTAGCACTCAGCGACCTGTCTCCTGCCATGCAGCAAGCGCTGCTGGTATCGGAAGACCGGCGTTTTTTTCAGCACCACGGCGTCGACTGGCGGGCTTTCGTGGGCGCGGCGTGGGAAAATCTGCGATACGACACGCATCGCGGGGCTTCGACTCTGACCATGCAACTGGCGGGATTGCTGGACAAAAAATTGATCCGCAACGCGGGGGGCAGAACCTATGCCCAGAAATGGCAGCAAATCAGAGAGGCCAATGCTCTGGAAAAACATTGGTCCAAAACGGAAATTCTCGACACCTATCTCAATCTGGTCACATTCCGTTCTGATTTATCCGGCATCAATGCCGCTTCTCAGGCTCTATTCCATGTCGCTCCCGCTGCGATCGATACCGCCCAGGCTTCGATACTGGCGGCTTTGTTACGCGGCCCGAATGCAAAACCTGCCGTAGTCGCGGCCAGAGCCTGCGGCGTCGCACGGCATCTGAAACCGCCCAGACCCCGATGCTCCACCATCACCGCTCTGGCATACAGCAGGCTCGCCGTCCATCCGGCGGTTCCGTTAGGGACTGCATTAGCTCCGGTTCTGGCAGAACAATACCTTACCGCTCCCGGCGAATATCTCGATACCAGTTTAAACATCAAAATTCAAAAACTGGCATTGTCCACCCTGCAAAAACAATTGAAACTCTCGCCGCAAATCGGCGGCGGAGCTATCGTTATCCTTAAAAACAGTACAGCTGAGATTCTGGCTTATGCCAATGCGCGAACCGATAACGCAATGACGCCGGATCCGATTACCCTGCAGCGGCCTGCCGATACTCTCGTGCAAGCATTTCTGTACGAACTGGCGATAGAACAATACAAGATTACCGCAGCATCGGTACTGAATGACACGCCCCTGCCGATTTCCGTACCGAATCCGTTTCCCGGCTATACAAATGATGCCTCGATACCGCATTGGGTCAGCGTCCGGTACGCTCTCGGAGCCGGCCTCGTACTGCCGGCCGATCAGGTACTGGAAAAAATATCTCGCGACGATTTCATCGATCGATTGCAAACGTTGAGCATGAATGTTCCCGATCCGGCCATGCCGCTCAAAATTAACGCCAGCCTGCTCGATCTCGCCAACGCGTATCAGACGCTGGCAAACCGGGGCGTCTACCGTATGGCCGGCTTGCACGCAGGCGGCTTAAATGCCGGGCGAGCTATACTTTCAGCTGATGCGAGCGCCATAATCGATAATATCCTCGCCGACCCATCTGCACACGGCGATAGCGCTCTCCCGGCCATCGACGGCTATGCATCGTATGCCGCCGCGCAGGACGACAAGCAGCAATGGTGCATCGGTTCGACAGGCAAAGTTACCGTTGCGGTATGGATGGGCAACAACGATCGCAAAAATCCGGACATGACGAAAAATCAAGCTGCCCTGGTCTGGCGTACGGTAGTCAACGCCCTCAACGGGGGTCTGTATCCCGCATCGGCACCGAAATTGCCTGATGATATCGTAGTTCAGGAAATTGGTTACAAGCCGCCGATTGAGCCAGCGCGCGAAGAATTATTTTTACCCGGCACCAATCTCGCCTATCCCCGGTCTCTTTCGGTGGATGCACTGCATGACAACCCGCCCTGACCGAACCGATGCTGTCTCATCGAAATTGATCGTTCCGGATTTTTTAGCACAATCTTGTCTTAACAATACCAGCGCCGAATAAATCCGAGACTCAGAATTCCGAGTCCGAATAAAGCCAGTGTATCGGGTTCGGGCACTGCATGCGCAACATTGACGGACGCATAAGGAAGGAAACTTACCCCTGAACTCGCAACATTCAATCCGCCGCTCAGGCCGCCGCTGCCAGACAAAGTACCCGTGCAGCTACCCGAAAGCTGGTTTTGAATCAGCGTCACGGCACCGGTACTCGCCAAAGCCCTGCCGCAAAGATCGGTTGCGGCGGCGTTCATGCTGATACTGGTGAGCGCGAGAATATTCCCCAGAAAGGTTGTATTGGTATCGATGGTGGCCGAACTGGCAACATTCCAGTACACGCCAGCGCCGGAACCGGTGTTGATCACGTTCACGACTGAATCGGGCGACGTGATCAGCGAACTCGCCATTTGGAAAACCCAGGCTGCGTTTGCATCGCCCTCTCCATCCAAGGTAAGCGCACCCGAAAGATTGGTGGTTCCATAAGGAACGGAGTAGACACCGGGAGCGAGAATCCCTGCAAGACTGAGGTCCGAAGGCAATGTCCTGCCC
>DAIETB010000174.1:0-3836 GCA_027345925.1 Sulfuriferula sp. | reverse complement strand
CGATGCCTTTGCCGCGAACGTAGATCAGCGTATTTGCCGTTCCTAAATCAATTGCCAAATCAGTAGAAAAGTAACCGCGTAATGATCCAAACATGATAGTTATATTCGTTAAGTAAAGAATTGATCGACTAAGTACAGTCTACTTTACCAGAATTTCCCAGTGAACCATACTGGCAGGTTAGTAGCCTGACCTAAACGTAGTATGATACCCTAACGGACTTGTTTCCTGTGAAGATTTGCATAATCATGTCCCTTACCCTGCACGATGTAAAACGGGTCGCCCGTCTTGCCCGCATCGCCGTCAGCGATGCAGAAGCAACTATTTATCAGCAACAAATTAACGGCATTTTCGGTCTGATTGCGCAAATGCAGGCGGTCGATACCGCTGGCGTAGAGCCTATGGCGCACGCGCAAGACCTGCAGCAGCGTCTGCGCGACGATATCGTTACAGAAACCGACCGGCATGAAAAGTTCCAGGCGATTGCTCCGCAAGTGGCTGGCGGTTTGTATCTGGTTCCGCAAGTCATAGAATAACGGAGCCGAACGACCATGATCAATGCCGGTTTGACCGAACTCGCCGCAATGCTTGCGCAGAAAAAAATTTCCAGCGCAGAATTGACGCGCTTATATCTGGATCGTATTGCCGATTTGAATCCGGAGCTGAATGCGTTCGTTACCGTCAGCGCCGAATTGAGTCTGGCCGAAGCGGCTGCCGCCGATGCGCGGATTGCGGCGGGCAATGCGGCGATGCTGACGGGAATCCCGGTCGCGCACAAGGATATTTTTTGCGCCGACGGCTGGCGTACGACCTGCGGCTCGAAAATGCTGGAAAATTTTATCGCGCCTTACGACGCGCATGTCGTGACCCAATTCAAAAATGCCGGTATGGTGAGTCTGGGCAAGACCAATATGGACGAATTCGCGATGGGTTCGTCGAACGAAACTTCGTATTTCGGCACGGTAAAAAATCCCTGGGACCGTACGGCGGTGCCGGGCGGGTCTTCGGGCGGTTCAGCGGCGGCGGTGGCGGCGCGCATGGCGCCCGCGGCGACGGGTACCGATACCGGCGGGTCGATACGGCAACCTGCCGCGCTGACCGGGATTACCGGCCTCAAACCGACTTACGGCGTGGTGTCGCGGTACGGCATGATCGCTTTTGCTTCGAGCCTAGATCAGGCGGGCCCGATGGCGAAGTCGGCGGAGGATTGCGCGCTGCTGATGAATGTGATGGCCGGTTTCGATGAGCGCGATTCCACCAGTCTGGAACGTCCGGCCGAAGACTATACCCGCGATTTGCAGCGACCGCTGGCCGGTTTGAAAATCGGTTTGCCGCGCGAATATTTTGCCGAAGGCCTGAGCGAAGAAGTGGCTCGCGCGGTGGAGGCGGCGCTGGACGAGTATCGCAAATTAGGCGCGCAGACGGTGGACATCACGCTGCCCAATACGCAATTGTCGATACCGGTGTATTACGTGCTCGCACCCGCCGAGGCATCGACCAATCTGGCGCGCTTCGACGGCGTGCGTTACGGGTATCGGGCGCCGGATTACACCGATTTGAACGACATGTACGAGCAGACTCGGGCGCAAGGATTCGGCGCCGAAGTCAAACGCCGGATCATGATAGGCACATACGTGCTGTCGCACGGCTATTACGATGCGTATTATCTGCAGGCGCAGAAAATACGCCGCCTGATTGCGCAGGATTTTACCGAGGCGTTCACCCGCTGCGACGTCATCATGGGGCCGACCACGCCGGAAACGGCGTTCAGTTTCGGCGATAAGGCAGACGACCCGATAGCGATGTATTTGTCCGATATTTATACTATCGCGGTTAATCTTGCCGGTTTGCCGGGCATGTCGGTACCTTGCGGCATGGATAAAAACGGCCGGCCCGTCGGTTTGCAGCTGATCGGCAATTATTTCAGCGAAGCGAGATTGCTGGGCGTCGCGCATCGCTACCAGCAGGCGACCGATTGGCATACGCGCATGCCGGATCAAATTTAGCGCCGGATAATAAAAAGGTTCATATCATGCAATGGGAAATTGTTGTCGGGCTGGAAGTGCATACCCAGCTCTCTACGCAAACGAAAATATTCTCCGGCTCCAGTACCCAATTCGGCGCTGCTCCCAATACGCAGGCCAGCGCCGTCGATATCGCCTTGCCCGGCGTCCTGCCGGTGCTCAACCGCGGCGCGGTCGAGCGCGCGATCCGTCTGGGCCTGGCCGTCGGCGGCAACATTAGCCGCCGTTCGGTGTTCGCGCGAAAAAATTATTTCTATCCGGATTTGCCCAAAGGCTATCAGATCAGCCAGATGGATCATCCCGTGGTCGAGGGCGGCAGCCTGACCATACTGCTTGCGGGCGGGGAGAAAACCGTGCGCATTACCCGTGCGCATCTGGAGGAAGACGCCGGCAAATCGATGCACGGCGATTTTCACGGCATGACCGGGATCGATCTGAATCGCGCCGGCACGCCCTTGCTCGAAATCGTTTCGGAGCCGGATATGCGCAGTTCCGCCGAAGCGGTAGCGTACGCCAGAACATTGCACGGACTGGTCGTCTGGCTGGGAATCTGCGACGGCAACATGCAGGAAGGCAGTTTTCGCTGCGACGCCAACGTGTCGGTGCGGCCGCTGGGCAGTACGGAACTGGGGACGCGCTGCGAGATCAAGAACCTCAATTCGTTCCGGTTTCTCGAACGCGCCATCGATTTTGAGGCGCAGCGGCAGATCGAAATCAATGAGGATGGCGGCACAGTACGGCAGGAAACGCGGCTGTACGATCCCGACCGCGACGAGACGCGTACCATGCGCAGCAAGGAAGACGCCTACGATTACCGTTATTTTCCCGACCCCGATTTGTTGCCGCTGGTGATATCCGAGGAATGGATAGTGCGTACTCGCGCCGCCCTGCCGGAGTTGCCCGCCGCCATGCGCGAACGCTTCGTCGCGCAATATGCGATTTCCGCCTATGACGCAGGCATACTTACTTCCGGCAAGGCGATGGCGGAATATTTCGAACAGGCGGTCGCGGCTTCGGGCGGTTTGGCCAAGCATTGCGCCAACTGGGCGATGGGGGAATTATCCGCAGCGCTAAATCGCCATGAAATGGAACTGGCTCAATGTCCGGTTACGGCATTGCAACTGGGGCAGCTGATCGCTCGCATCGGCGACGGCACTTTGTCGGGCAAGCTCGCGAAGGAAGTGTTCGAAGCGCTGTGGCAAGGCGAGGGAGAGGTCGACGCGATCATTGCGCAACGCGGCCTGAAACAGGTATCCGATAGCGGAGCCATCAGCGCCGCCGTCGACCGGGTGCTGGCGGAAAACTCGTCGCAGGTGGCGGAATATCGCGCCGGCAAAGATAAAATGCTGGGTTATCTGATCGGTCAGGCGATGAAAGCGATGAAGGGCAAGGCGAATCCGCAGCAGCTCAACGACATTTTGCTGCAGAAATTAAACCAAACCCGGGTTTGACGGGGCAGCGCCGGTCTGACCTTATGGTTTAACCGCCGGCATGACGGCTGCGCCAGCAGAGGCGCCAGGTCCGACTCCTCCCGGAGCGGGGCCCGAGACAGCCGGCGCGCTGGTCGTCAGCTGGATAAAATGGGCCTTATCCGCCGCAAATCGGGCGCGTATGGCGTCCATCTCCTTGTTTTTCCTGCCTATCATGCCTTGCAGTTCTGTAATGTGGCGCGCATTGTCCTTGTACTCGGCCGCCAGCGGGCCGCTGACGGGAATTTTGCCTCCGGCCTGCTTTACCAGCGCGGCCTGTTTTTCGAGTAAGGGTGCGAGGCGGGATTTGGTGCCGTTAATGATCAGTTTCGTCTGTTCCAGATT
>DAIETB010000250.1:0-9894 GCA_027345925.1 Sulfuriferula sp. | reverse complement strand
TGATTCTCGCCGCTGTGGCATTGAAGGAGAATTAATCCTTCAGGGCTTATCCGCCGATTCCAGGAAACAAGTCGAATTTCCCGTATATCCCGCGGCCTGACAGGAGCATCGGATAAAACCGCCCTGAGAACGCGGGACGACGCGGGATCGCCTATTCGGTCCCATTCATCCCCCGTGACGGAATTCCGGATAAAGCAGCATGCCGCCGTCGACGGTGATCGTAGTTCCGGTGATATAACTCGCCAGATCGCTTACCAGAAACACCGCCACGCTGGCAATTTCGTCCGGCTCGCCCATTCGGCCCATGGCTATTTTCCGGTTTAAATCCGCCAGTCCCTGCGGGTCCTGCCAAACCGAAGCATTGATCGGAGTCCGGATCGCGCCCGGCGCAATGGCCAGTACTCGCACTCCTTGTCCGGCGACTTCCTGGGCAATCGTTCTGGTAAACATCGAAAGCCCCGCTTTCGCGCTGGTATAAGCGCTATAACCGGACCAGGGAATATATTCATGGACCGAAGTAATATTCAGGATAACGCCGCGCCCTTGCGCCAGCATGGATTTCAACGCCAGTCGGGTGCAGTAATACGGCGCCTGGAGGTCCAGCGCCAGAACCTGGGCCCAGAGTTGCGGATCGCTGTCGACGCACTGTGCCTGTTTGCCGTCCATTCCGGCATTATTGACCAGTATGTCGATACCTCCGAGCGTACCGGCCACTTCTGCAAACAACTTATCTACTTCGGCAGGCATCGACACATTCGCCCCGAACGCAAACGCTTTGCCGCCTCGTTCACGAATACGATCTACTATTTTTTCCGCAGCGGAACGGTCAGTATGATAATGTATTGCCAGTACGGCTCCGGCAGCGGAAAGCGCCATGGCGATCGCTTCGCCCAGCCCTGAACTGGATCCTGTGACCAGTGCTCGACGCCCTGCCAAATCGATATTCGTCATAAATCGTCACCTCGCGCGACGATACGGATCTGAAAATCTTCCTGTTGCCAGATTCCGGTATCGGGATAGTAAAAAGTGAATTCCAGTGTGTCGCCCGATTGCAGCGCATCCGAAGGCAAGCTTGCCACATAGGCCAAGCCCCAGTCTTCGGTCTCGGTATCGGTAATGTTTTGCCAACCATTGATGCCCCAGTGTACCGTTGCCGGCATATTCAACAATAAACGCAACGACTTGCCGGCAGGCACAACATGCAAACGCTGTTTCAGGCTCCAGACGTAATAACTTATCGCCGGACGCCTCCCCTGATAGCGCCGCCAGGTCTGGACGGGCCTGTCCACCGGCACTCCGTTGGCATAGCTCAGGCATAATTTGATATATTCGGCATGCGCCCAGACCAGCGGCATAGCCGATCCGCTCGGCTTGCCCGGATAAAGTCCGTATTCGGGCACGGGTGTTCCGTCCCATACCTGTTCGGGCAATAATCCTCCATTTCCGGTCATGGCTGCCATCGCTTC
Organism: Sulfuriferula sp.; assembly: GCA_027345925.1. Classification (GTDB taxonomy): domain Bacteria; phylum Pseudomonadota; class Gammaproteobacteria; order Burkholderiales; family Sulfuriferulaceae; genus Sulfuriferula. The sequence goes on along the minus strand of DAIETB010000250.1, from coordinate 8,428 downwards.
GATATAAGGCAGCGGATCATCGCCCGCCAGCAGCGCATAATGTCCGCGCTCGCCGCTGAGTAAAGGCCATCCGCGACCGCAACCGTTGCCGTCGAACGGCGTTCCGTCCTCATGCTCACCGTAGCCGTCGCCGTTATAGCGGTGCCAGACCGGACCCGAGGGCGTATCGGTACGCAACAGTTTGTCGATTGCCGCTATGCTGGCCAATATCCGTCGATCCCGGGGATCGCGCAATCCGTAGCGTACCAGTTGCAGAAAATCGGTCGCCAGTTGCTCCTCTGCCGCCAGACCGGGATCCAGACTACGATTTTTAATCAGCAGATGTTCTGCTTTTGCGCCTTCGTGCGTCAATTGATCATCAGGTTCGCTGCGCAAATAATAGCCGGGCACTTCCAGTGTTTGCGCGAGGACGGTATTTTCGACCCATGTCCAGTCTTCGAGCCGTACATTCCAGTAATCCGCCATCATCAATGCGCAGTCCCGCTCTTTTCCGTTCAGCATGACACCGCCTTCTACCAGCGCGGAGATCACGACAGCGAGGGTAAACGTATTGATCCCTGCATCTTCTTCCCATCTGTCCTGACCGGTGGCCGGCCCTTGCTGAAGGATAAAACGCAGCGCACGCCGCACCATATCGCATACCCGGATATCGGTCAGCGCGCCGCGTTCCTGTAACGCTGCCGCCAGCAAAACGGGGAATGCCGTTTCATCCAGCTGTATTCCCTGCCAGAACGCTTTACCGCCCAGCCATTGATTCTGCAACCAATGACCGCCCGCCTGCTGCGTCGCGATCAGATAACAGAGGATTTGCCGCGCGCTCTCCAGATCGTCCATGGCGAGCAGCGCTCCGGCTGTTTCCACCAGATCGCGCGACCAGACCAGATGATAACCGCCCAGGCTGTCGCTGTATTCGCCCCACGGTATCGACAGACTGGCGACCGCTGCTCCCGGATAAGTATGATCCTGATGAACTTTGAGCACGCTCGCGGAAATATGCAATAATTCCAGAGCAGCCCGTGGCAATCGATCGAGCGAGCGCGGCCACCGGCAGATTGCTTGCCATTCGGCCCAGTCCGAACACTGAGTTTTCCAGGCAGTGTCGAAACCTTGTGCCAGTGCGCTCCATGCCAGAGTGGCCGCGGCTTCCTTGCTGCTCCCCAAACCCAATGCCAGGGTACAGCGGCGGGGCAGCTCGCCTCCCAAAGTCACTTCTCCGGGCGGCGTCTGCGCATAATGCCATGTCATGCTCCCATTACGGTCGAAATCCTGCCACAGGTCGCTCTCTCCAGCGATACCGACGGAACGTCTCGTAAAGCCAGGCAATCCGTCCGCTCCTGCGCACATCAGCGCAAGGCCGAATTGCGGCTGCTCTGCCCATAATAAAGCCCGACCTTCCCATGCGTCCGCCCATGCACGATTATTTACCGTATTGCCCCCCAATCTCGGCGCAGCAAGCACGTAGGCGCGCAAATCGGCATCGCCGGTCAGCGTTATATCAATCAGCAATACATCGCGTCGCGGGTCGGGGCAAATCCTGAGTGCCAGCGTATAACGATCACGCTCATACCTTACGGTCAGCGCCGGTACGCCCGGGCTGGCATATTCGAGCTTATATCCGCCGATACGGCGAATTTCTTCCCAGTAGCCGCCGCCGTCGGCGACGATAAACCCTAAATCCTTGAGCTGGGGAATATCGATACGCGGAAAGTAGACTTCACTGACTATTCCCTGCGAGACGGTAAACCAAAGCCGGGCTGAACCCAGCGTGCCGCCCACCATATCCTTGCGGGAAGAGGCCCATACCGGTTTGTTGTTACGAGAAGACGGCGCCACTCCTGAAACCGGGAAGCCTTGCTCATTCATCTCGGCAGCCTCATCAAAGTATCGCAAAAGAAAGAACTAACGATGCAGCGGTCATCCAGATCAAACCGAACATGAATAAAGCATCGGCAAGATTTTCGAGCTTATAGGACAAACGTTCGGTACGCATCGAAGCGTAAGACAAAAGCGCGCTAAATAAAAAAAGCACATTATCCAGACCGAGCATCTTATCGATCAGCCGGCCTACTGATAGGCCCAGATGCAATAATTTGACGATACTGATAATCATCACGCAAACACCGACCATCGAGGCAGAAGCTTGCAAAATATGTGATGAAAGATTCTTATTGGGGCTCATCTGCCGTTAATACCGGAATGGCCAATCCTTAGATTAACAATCAGTAACAGGCATACGGCCACATTCCATAATTGCAGCCTCCATAAAAATAACCGTCGGGGCCTTGCCACCAGCGATTCCAATCCTCTACCCGTTGATCGCGCCGTACGGCATTGAGGTAAGTCTGTTGCATATAATCGATCACTTTGTCCGACACGCCTTGCTGGTGCAAGCTATCCAGCTGACTCGCCTTAAGGCGATAAACCATATCGGCAGCTTTCATGCGATCGATGATTTGTTCGGGCGCAACTCCGGTCGAACTCATTTTAACGATATCGGCCACAGTGACCGGTGGAGCCGGCGGAGTCGTAGCACATCCCCCCAGCATTAATCCCAGAACAAATATACCAAATAAATACAGGATACGAATATTCATGGCAAGTTCCCTTCAAAGCCGGGGGGATAAATAAAACAGTTAAATTTTATTGCCGGGTATACCGAAATGCTGGCAGACCTTTGAGAGCGCTTTTAGTGGCTCCCGGCAGAACCAGTTTATTCCCGTTCAGCCTTAAGTGGCTAAAGGGAATAAGTACATCGTGGCGATCCATTCCTAAAAATCCGCCTACTCCAATTACAGCATAAGACACCGATTTTTCCGGCGAAACGATAATATCTTCGATTGCGCCGATTTTCTTCAGATCGTCGTTGTAAACCGCTTTATGCAGGATTTGCTTTTCAGCGCTCCAGCCGAGTGCCGCGCCTTGAGATTCCTGTGGGCTGACACCGATCGTTCCGGAACTGGTGGAAGTATCCGCATAGGACAAATTCGTCATCCCCATTGCAGATCCCAGAATCATGGCGGCAATAAATTTCGATTTCATGGCATTTCTCCTTGATTAAATTATAGAAAGAAATAACTTACAGCGCACTGAACTTCAATGGCGGCAGTTCGTATCTTTCTCGATTGCTGACATAAACAATTGCTAGTAACGCGGCATCATACTGAACGGCACGGGAACGTAGTCCACTTACATTGCCTGCGTAACAGAACAATAATTGCGTGAACCTCGGCTTATCATCATGCTCAGGATCAGCCTTGAAACGAGAAGGACAGCAATCCATCCGTGTTCCTGCACCGAGCAGAAATTCATACTGCCATTTCAGCCTAAGTGAAGTCTCGCGCATAGTCAAGTTAATATTAAGCAAATGTTTAGAAAGTATATTTTAACAGCAACTTGCCAATTATATGTGCGACAGCAAACAGAATAAAACGAAAATTAATTTTATCCTGATGAAGCTTTTCCTTAGTAATTCCGTTTCGAAAAGCTTGGCAATCAATTATCGATAAGATTTTAGCGGCACATTATATTTACGTGCAGCGAAAAAAATCGAACCTAAATTCAGGAGATGAAGATGAACCAGCAAAAAACCCACGACATGCACGAGCATACTATTCAGGACCATCATTCAAAAGCTTCGCAACATCACGACGAAGCATCCAAACACCATCAAGAAGCAGCGAAACATGTCGCCGCCGGCGATCACAAAACAGCGGCTCATCATGCACAAATGGCCCACGGCCATAGTCTGCATGCCAGCGAGCATAGCAATGAAGCCAACAAAAAACACGTTTCAACCCACGCTTCAAAGTAAAGCAATTTGATTGGTCGCTTTATTTAGAAGGGCAGCAAGTATTCATGAAGCAGATTGAAACCAGCAGAAATCAAAAAGCACGACTGCGTACGCATTGAGCGTACGTAAAACAAAACGGCACCCGTTTGAGGAGTGCCGTTTTTGTTTACGTGAAAAGCAACGAGAAAATAAGGCCGATTAATCCGCTTTTTTCTCGATAGGCTTAAATCCATAACGCTCGAAGATGGCCAGCGCTGTAGGGGAATGCAGGAAATCGATCCATTCGCGGGCTTCTTTAGGATGTGGCGCATCCTTGATGGAAGCCGCAGCATAAATACCGGTAGCATTCTGACTGTCCGGAATACTGACAAAACTGATGGGGTTACCCACCTGCTCCTGGAAAATGGCTTCGGATTTCCAGGTTACGCCTGCCTGAGCTTTACCCAGCATCAGATAAAGCGGCGACTGCCGATGATGAATCTGGGTGAGTATGGCTTCGCCATTTTTTACTTTGGTTTCATAAACCGCTTTTTCGAGCTCAGGACCGCCGGCTTTGACCAGGCTGGCCTTGATTTGGCGAGCTACGCCTTCCCAAGCTGGATTCGGCATGACCAGATGCACGCCAGGCTTACCCAGATCGTTCAGACTCTTGATGTGAGCGGGATTACCTTTAGGTACCATAATGGTAAGGGTATTCGTCGCATAAGTAACTTCAGGCCCAACTGCATAACCGTCCTTGATCACGCTCTTGACCTTCTTGAGGCCGGCAGCGTATACGTCGGGATGAACCGTCCAGGTCATATTGCCGACAGTAATAGTGCCGCCGAGGGCAATCTGTTTAGCCAGCAGACCTGGCGGCAATGTTTCATAAAATATCTTGCCTTTAAGCTCAGGGTGCTGCTGTTCAAACGCTGCGACCAAAGGAGCCATTGCAAAGAAATAATTACCGCCTACATAAATTACCAGGCTTGGCTGGATGGGATTACCATGCAAATCCGGCAGATTATCAACTTGCGGCACCGTAAACTCGAGTCCTTTTGCCGATACGGGATTGTTGGCGCCTTTACTCCACGGCGGATATACGGAATCCGCCTGCTCAACCGAGGCTGCGGACGCGGCACCCGAAGCAAACGCCTGCGTCAGAGCGCTTAACACCAGCATGGACATCGTGAATTTAAGGGACTTGCGTGGCAGCGCTCGCGCAGATCTGGTAACAGTTTGCAAAGAAATCATTAAAGGGGTCTCCCGTATACGCTGAGTTAATGTGTGTTTGTAGACTTTATATTACAACCCATATAATATATCTGTCGCTGCCGGATGTAAATTACTAGTAAGCAGTGCTTAAAAAATCGACGCATGAAATGATGTATGGCTTCCGTTTGTCGAACCGAGAATTAAACAGCACAGCTCGTTCAATAAAATAGAGTGCCCATAGTCAAATCAACACTCAAGTTAACGCAAATTAGCCGGAGAGCAGATGGCGTTAACTCTGTTTAAATTTTATAAACCAGGAGAAGATATGAAAGTCTGTAAAAAAATTGCATTAACCATGATCGCGTCGGCATTTACCGTTGCCGGATCCGCCTACGCCGACGAAGCCGCTCCCGCCGCCACTGCTGCAGCCGCACCCAGCGCTTATGTCAAACCCGACATGAAACATGAATCCTACGGCACACTCAAAATCGTCGTGCCGTTGACTTCGGACAACAAAGGCATGCAGGGTATGAAACTGCGTAACATCGCCAATACCCTGAAAGCCGCGGAACAATGGAAAGGCAAAATGGACGTTACCGTCGTTCTTTATGCCAAAGGCGTAACATTGCTCAAGAATCCCGACGAAAAAACCAAAGCTCAACTGGATGAATTAAGCCGCAAAGGCGTCCGTTTTGACGTATGCAACAACTCTTTGCTTGAACAAGGCATCGATTTCCACACCTTATACCACGTTACCGATAAAGACATCGTACCGTCCGGTTTTGCTGAAGTGGCATTTTTGCAAGCAAGAAAACATTACGTAGTTGACCCTGTCAACTAAAAGCAAGCGTCTGTCTGAACGACAGACGCTTATTTTAATGGCTGGACGAATCTGATTCGAAACCATCAGTGATGCTATCATTTTGTGAGGAATAAATGTCCACTACTGCAAATCATACATCCGAAACACCCCTTTCTACAGCGAACAGCTGGCGCATCGTCGGCATGGTGCTCCTCTGCGTCCGCTTTGTTCAAGGCTGGATTTATTGGGGAGGAGGAAGCCGCCGCTTCATTTATGCCCCCTCGAAACTCGACCCCAGCGCTCATCACTGGATGGCAAACAAATTTCAGACTGCGATGCCCGGCGCGCTATTGGGTATGGACCATCTGGTCAGTTATCTGCTGCAACATTTTTATCTGCTCTACATCGGCGTCATTGTTTTCAGTGCGGTAGAACTCATTTTCGGTCTCTTTTTAATGGTCGGATTTCTGACCCGCTTAAGCGCATTGATCACGATAGGCTTGAGTTTCGTACTGATGCTTCTGTTCGGCTGGCAAGGTGCAACCTGTATCGACGAATGGACTATGGCCGCTTCCAATTTCGGCATGGGAGCCACCTTGTTTCTCGGCGGTGCCGGAGCTTACTCCATCGATGCGTGGCTGATGAAACGCCGCACCAAAGCGCCGTCGTCCTGGTACAAATGGATAGCCAGCGATCCGCTGCCCGAACGAGTACTTGATTCGCTGATGAAGTTTTTCTTCATTATCACCGTCCTGTTTGTAGTGCTAACATACAGCTACTATCGCGGTTCTGTGATCGGCCCATTCCACGGCGGACCGGTCAGCCCGGCCAAACATCATGTGAAAGTCAGCGATCCTGTCTTGCATGGCGACGGTTCCCTGACCTTCAATGCGTATATCGACGGCGGCTCTTCGGACGTTCCTGCCCATATCGCACGAGTAGCTTTGTTGGGCAACGACAACAAGCCTGCCGAAACATGGTCGGGAGATCAGCTTGCCGCACTCAATAAAAAGGCGATAATCAACGAATATATTTATAATAAATTCAAGCCTGGCATCGAAAGCCTAGAAGCGGAGGTAGGCGCAAAAGCGACCATCAATCTGCCTCCGGCCTCCCAGACCGCAACTCTGGCCCCAGGCAATTATCTGGTGCAGGTATTGACGATAGACGGAAAAAAATTCACCGCGCCTGTTACCCTGAGCAACTGATTCATGTAATCGAATAGTATGTATGCAGTATAAAACCAGAGGACTTATCTCCTCTGGTTTTTTTTCTGTATGGCATAGCTTCATATCGTTGCCGGAAACGGATTCCGTCTTAGAAAAAACCCAGAGGAAATTTATTCGCTACGATCAACTCGCGTCAGACTGATAGCAGACAAAATAAAAACTGCTCGAATAGGCCACTCCGCATTGAACGTAATTTAAAGAATAACGCTTCTGATCAAAATATACGTCGCCACCAATACCAGAAAAATTCCGAAACCATGCTTCAGATTTTCAGGAGACATATGGCGTGATAATTGGGCACCCAGAAATCCGCCGATAATCGCCACCCCAGTAAATGTAGCCATCAACGTATAATTCACCGGCACTATGCCGTAATATCCGGCAAATCCAGTAGCCGAATTTACCGCGACGATGACGAGTGACGTCCCGACCGCCTGTTTCATCGGAATACCGGAGAAAAGCACCAAGGCAGGAATAATCAGAAATCCGCCGCCCACTCCGACCAGTCCCGTCAATACTCCGACACCTAAACCGAGCATTGCCACCAACCCATATCGGACTGGCTTGATCTCGTTATCCACCATCTCTTCCAGTTCGCCATGGACATCGTCGGCAGGTAAAGAGACAAAACTCCGTTTAGGCTTCAGCATTCTGTATGCCGAGGCGTACATTACGAACGCAAATAATCCCATCTGGAGCAATACCGGCATGATTATGCCCAGCTTTGTTCCTGCATATGTTCCTGCCATTCCGCATAAACCGAAAATTGCAGCTACCGTCAGATTTACATTTCCGGTGCGGAAATGATTGATTGCCGAAAATGCTGCGGTAATCGCCACGATTCCGAGGCTCAAAGCGATAGCGGATTTCGGCTGCACCCCCAATAAATATACCAGTGCTGGAACCGTAACGATAGATCCTCCGCTACCCAATAGCCCCAACAGTATGCCGGTAGTCAGGCCAGCAAGAATGATTAGAATAGTCATGTTAATCTCGGTCAGAATAGATAAAAAAAGCGAATGACATGATATAAAACCAGGTCAAATCGTATACCCGGAACTAATATCTGATAACATTATTTCGGTAGGCCCTGTATCCAATTAAATGGGCTCCCGGGTAATTTCATGCCGGAATAGCGGCACAATAATACAGATACACGAACTGCACCCTGGTAATAAGCCTTTTTTTGGAAAAAAACTACCTGAGGAATTAACCGGCTGATTCAGGATTTATTCATTGGACAGGGATCGCCGGGTTCAGCCGGGGATGTGTTTCTTCCGCCCTGAGTAAAACAAATATACCCGAGGCCGCCAGAATGAGCGCGCAAAACCAGAAAGCCGGGACAATACTATTACCCCAATCCGCAACCATCCCCAGAGCAATTGCACCGATAGCGTAACCGGTATCGCGCCA
>DAIETB010000249.1:0-6228 GCA_027345925.1 Sulfuriferula sp. | reverse complement strand
GAAAAATGATGCGCGTTAATCTGCAATCCGTGGTTCAAATACAGCCGGTGCGCGTCGTGTCGGTGCATGCCGGAATCCAGATGGAATTGGGCGCAGGATAAATCCCGCGCCGTCTGCATCAGCCAGTCCAGCAATCGACCGCCGTAGCCGTGTTTGCGGGCACTATTCAAAGTAATCAGGTCGTCGACATACAACGCCCGACCCCAGGATAAAGATTCGATTACCCGATATCCGGCCGCGGCAACAATCTGCTCCGACGCAGCGATATACGCCAGCATATAGCCGTGGTTCTGCATTTGGCGCTGGACCTGGCTTACAAATCCGGTTTCCTCAAGATGCGGACGAAGTTCGCGCATCACGGGATAGCACGCGGCGATTTCGGTTTCGGTAAGCGCTACGCAAACATTCATTAATTTTCCTAGTTTCTGCACGGTTAATCTTAATAATTTTTTTATTATAGATAATTTATACTGACGGTTACAGGCCGGATCATTTATTTTTAAAGGAATAAATCATGGACAATCGTCCCCCATTCCCTCCGTTCGATCAGGACACCGCCGCGCAGAAAGCGCGCATGGCGGAAGATGCCTGGAATACCCGCGACCCAGAGCGTGTGGCTGCCGTTTATACCGAAGACACGCATTGGCGTAATCGCAGCGAATTCGTTGAGGGCAGAGATGCGGTGCGTGCGTTTTTGACGCGAAAATGGAACAAGGAACTGGATTATCGTCTTATCAAGGAAGTATGGAGCTTTTGCGAAGCGCGGATCGCCGTGCGTTTTGCCTACGAATGGCATGACGATTCGGGGCAATGGTATCGCAGTTACGGCAACGAAAACTGGCAATTCAATCCCGCGGGTTTGATGACGCATCGGTATGCGAGCATCAACGACATGCCGATCCGGGAGTCGGAGCGACGATTTCATTGGCCTCTCGGTCGCAGGCCGGACGATCATCCCGGTTTAAGCGATTGCGGTTGCTGAACTCAGCCAAATTTCGGTACGGCATAAGCACTCGGTTCAGCAATGGATATTATCTCCTGCGGTACTTGCGTTAAAATACGGTAATCTCGAACCATAAAATTGTCCGGTTATATTTTCCGGTTCAAGGTAAATAATACAAGAAATGCAATATCGGAGGAGAAGCTGTATGGTAATTCGGGATGAAGTTCTGGTTGCGGCCAAAGACGTTTTTTTGCGCTCGTATCTGGGCGAATTCGAACGGTTCCTTCCGAAAATGATAGAGGTCTCGTTTAAAAAAAGCGAAAGAGCCGACCTGTCCCAACAGAGTCATTATCATACTTTGCGGCGATTGCTGCACGAACGTTCGGGGGAGCTCAGACAAAATCTGAACAATAGTATGGACAAACTTTTGCAGCGCAGTCTGCAAACGGCCTACAGTGCTTTTCGTCCTTCTTTTGCAATGCCGGGACCGGTATCGTTATCCCTGATCGAACCTGCTGCCTTTGAAGGCGAATTGCGGTTGGCTGCGTTTACCGAGCGTTTCCGTTACGAGGCGGAAGATCAGTTACGCGACTTGAATGTGCGAGTTGCGCTATTGTTCGATCAGGACGAAGTCAAGGAGCGTGAAGTGCCGTTTCGGCCTTATCTGGTTTCGAAGGCGCTGGCCGAAGCTGTCGACGGTATGCGTCTGCCGCCCGAATTGAGCGATATCATGACGCCTTTGCTGGCAGAGTGCTACGCCGGCGCTATCGATGAAATATATGCAACGGTAAACCGTTGCCTGGCGGAAAACGGCATTGCGGCTGACATGCCGCTCAGAATAAAAAAATCGCCGGATAAATCTATTGCGGACGAACGCAATTACAGAGGGGGTAATCCAGCCGGTATTGCGGCAGGCGGAGTCATTGAACCGCCGTATCCGGACGAGAATTCCGGTGCGATGGAAGCATTTTCGTCATTATATGCAAACGGCATGAACCCGCCGGTAGCAGATGCCGGACATGAGGGGACGCTCAAGCGACTTTTTGAAATGGTGCGGCGATACGGCGAGGCGTTGCCCGATTTCGCGGAACAATCGTCCGCCGTCTCGACCGGTCCCGGCGGCAGGCAGCAAACAGGGGGCGCTGTTGATGTAGTCGATGATATACCGGACTGGCTTGAAGCCGGCCGGCCTGAAATTACGATACGACGTTTTTTGGAACGCGGTTCGCAGGCGGCTGGGTTGTGTGCGGTGGCTTCGCCGCTAATGCAGGCGGTAAATGAACAGCTGCGCAAATCCGGCGATGCGGCTACTGAGGCTGATCGCAATTGCTACACGCTGTCGAATACTATTTTCGAACAGCGCCGCGAGCTCTGCGGGCAGAGCGGCGATACGAATGAACGGATGATCATCGATATCGTTGCCATGCTGTTCGAATTTATCATGCGCGACACTCTGATCCCGGTGGAGATACGGGAGCGGTTGGGCAAACTGCAATTTCTGGTATTGAAAGTTGCGTTGTCCGACGGCAGTTTGTGGCTCGGTAATGAACATCCCCTGCGTGCTCTGATTAATCGCATAGCCTCGGTTTCTGCCGGAATCGGGCCTGGCGACCTGGTTAACCTCCGCATCAATGCAAAAATTGCCGAATTGACGGAAATTTTGCTGAACGCCGGTCCGGAAGAAATCGAATTGCTGCTGCCCCTGTTTAATCGCATACTCGCCGAGCTGGACAGTTTTATCGAGCAGGATCTCCGCACCGGGGACGACAAACTGAACCGGGCGATCCAGGCATTGGACGGTATCCGTGCGCGCAGCCTGAATTTTGCCCGTCTTTACGTCCAGACCAAGGAAATTTTATCGAAAATGAGTCTGGAAAATTTTCTGCACGAATTTTTGGCTGAAACGTGGACAGAAGCGATAGAGCTGGCCGACAGTCTCGATCCGGCTCGCGCTGAACGGTTTCGTACTTTGGTCCCGAATCTGGTATGGAGTGTCGCGTCCAAGCTCGACGAATATGACCGGCAGACGCTGTCGGCGCTGTTGCCCGCCATGATCGGCACCTTGCGCGAAGGCATGATGTCTGTGGCCTGGCCGCAATCTCGGCAAAAGGAATTGTTGGGTCGTTTGTTCGATGCGCATACCGGCGCCTTGCGTCCGAATCACGCTATTTCGCCACCATCGCTGGCATCGCTGCACCAAGCCTTTGAATGTCTGCTTCAACGGGAGCCGGGGAAACAGCCGATAACGGATCAAGTAATTGACTATGCGGAAAAAATATTGATACGCGGCGCTCTGAGGCGTCTCGATACCGATATCCATTCATTGCAAGATTATTCCGACTTCGAAGCAGACGCTACCGGAGCGCCGCCGCCTTACGGCGAAAAGTCGCGCTACCCGGCAAATCGTGAGCCTCGTCTGTTCAGTGGCGGCTTCTTTGAGACCCTGCTCGATCAGACAGCGAGGCGGGCGCGTTTATGCTGGCTTAGCAGTAATGCATCCATCATGCTGTTCAAGCTTGATCGGCAATCAGCGCCGCTAATGATCGTCCAGACCGAATTTCAGCAGCTGCTGGCGAGCGGGCAAATCCGGTTTGCGGAAGAGCGGCTGTTGTTCGACCGGGCCGTGCATTCGTTACTGAGCGCTGCCGAACGTCTGCCCTGAGGAGGCGTAACCGCACAAGGGTCGCGACGATTATAATTCGAAGCCGATTACGCGCACGATTCCTTCTATCGTGTCGCGCATCCAGGAAGGCTGTCTGGCGATAAAAACCGAGGATCGCTGAGCGAGTTCAGCATGCCACGCTCCGAACCATTCGATTTCGTCGCTGCCGTAAAATACCGCCATCGCTTCGTAGTTCAGAAACAGGCTGCGTCCGTCCAGATTGACGGAACCGCATAAGGCGAGCGCATCGTCTATCGCAATCATCTTGGCATGCACCATGTCGGGACAGAGCAATACTCTCGCGCCGGCTTCCGCCATAGCCAGCAATGCCCGCCCTCTCGCCAGATCGGCGAGCAGATGGTTGGATTTTTCCGGCACGATGAGCGTGATCGCTACGCCCCTGCGGCAGGCCAGGCACCAGGCTTCGAGCAGAGTATCGTTGGGCACGAAGTAGGGCGTTACGGCGATTATCCTGCTGTGTGCGTGGCAGGCGGCGGCCAGAAGCAGATTGTAAATGGTATCGTCGGCGTGATCCGGGCCGCTGGGTACCCATTGCGCCGGGATCGACCCGGATGCCGATTCTCCCTTGAATTCCGTTGCGTCGGCGGATTCGTGCCGGCCGCAGGCAAAAAGCCAGTCCCGTTCGAATTGCGCGTGGGCCTGTACGGCCAGCGGACCTTCGATTACGAAACTCAAATCTATCCAGGCAGGTTTGCCGGGGCGGTCGATAAAATATTCGTCGGCCAGGTTGCGCCCGCCACTCCATAGTTTTTGGCGGTCCGCCAGGGCGAGTTTGCGATGGATGCGCAGATTGGTGCGGCCCCGAATCGGGTTGTGCAGTATGGGCATGAAACGACGCACCAGCACTCCGGCATATTCCATCTGCCGGATTCGCTTGCGCGACGTTCCCATGCTGCCGACAGCGTCGAGCAGCAAACGGATCCGGACGCCGTTGTTAGCACAGCCTATCAGTTTGTCTACAATTTTGTCGCCGATTGCATCGTCTCCGAGCAGAAACGTGCAGATATCGAGTTCGTGGCTCGCGGAATCGATCAGATCGAGTAACTGCCGCCATGATTCGTCGCCGTTTTTATGCAAACGCACGGCGGCGTTGCCAGTAAGCGGTTCAATATTCATCGCTTCGAGCAGACGCGTCGACCAGGCCGGCGCCGAAGGATGGGCCGGTTCTGCGGCCGGAGCGACGAGTCTGTGCAGCGGCCGGGGAAACTTGCGGGTGCCGAAGAACAGGAAAAGCGGTATTCCGGCGTAAGGGAATGCCACAATCGTCACTATCCAGGCCAGCGCTACGGAAGGCCTGCGCTGCTGTTTACCGATGCGGGTAACCAGGACGTAGATCAGCAGTCCGGCTGTAACCGTAATCGCGTGAATCAAAGGCGGCATGGAAGCCGGCATGGAAACTGTCATAGAATGTCCTGAGCGAGCAAAACGAGACGGGCAGGGAACGATTCCCGAAATCGGTAAATAGGTTTGCGGGAAAACGGTAAATCGTTAAGTTTTCTTTTCGGCGGACATGAGCAGGATTATATAGACAGTTGTAACGTAACTGTCAACAGAACGCATGCTAGAATCCGGCAACCGGTACGGTTACGCATAATACAATTACAGATCGGGGATTCTGGCAAGGAGGAGTGATGAGCTTTGCATATTGGTGCATTATGGTAGCGGCAATTTTGCCGTATTTTTGGGTGATTCTGGCCAAAGCTGGGAAACAATATAATAATGCCGCGCCGCGGCCGCAGCTGGAGCAAGCAGAAGGCTACCGAAAACGCGCTTTCTGGGCGCAACTGAATGCGTTCGAAGCGTTTCCGCCGTTTGCCGCCGCGGTCATTGTCGCGCAGATGCACCACGTCGCGCAGGCGACGGTGGATATCATGGCGTTAAGTTTTATAGCGGCACGCGTGCTCCATGCCGTTTTTTATCTGCTGAATCTGTCGTCGTTGCGTTCTCTGGCATGGGCTATGGGGTTTGCACTGGTCATCGGTTTGTTTATCCTCTCGGCGCAGGCCTGAAAGTCACCGCGATTTACAAGCGGGCGGCATGAAACCGGAGATGGTCGGCGACGAAGGTCGAAATAAAATAATACCCGTGGTCGTAGCCGGCCTGCCTGCGTAACTCCAGACCTTGCTGCGCCTGTCCGCATGCCTGTTCGAACGCTTCGGGGAATAACTGGTCGGGCAGGAATTTATCCGCCAGCCCCTGATCGATCAGAATTCCTTGCGGAAAGGGATTGTGCCGCGTTTCCATCAGCACGCTGGCGTCGTATGGACGCCAATCCTGCCGGTCGTCGCCGAGATACGCCGAGAAGGCTTTTTCGCCCCACGGACTCAAACTCGGCGCGCACACCGGGGCAAAGGCCGATACCGAACGAAACAGGCTAGGGTTGCGCAGCGCCATTACCAGTGCGCCGTGACCGCCCATCGAGTGGCCGGATATCCCGATGCGGGCGGCATCGGCGGGTAAGGTCTGAACTACCAGCCGATATAATTCCAGTACGTAACTGTACATGCGGTAGCGCTGATTCCAGGGCGAACGGGTCGCATCGACGTAGAAACTGGCGCCGGTGCCGAAATCCCAGCTGTCCGATTCGCCGGCAATCTCCGCG
>DAIETB010000223.1:0-9543 GCA_027345925.1 Sulfuriferula sp. | reverse complement strand
CCGCAGTGCTGGAACGGCACCGGATGGAAGTCTATTCCGCCGAGAACGGAAAGGACGCAATCAACCTGCTGAAAAAATCGCCCAATATCGAAATGGTGCTGATGGATGTAATGATGCCGGAAATGGATGGTTACGAAACGATGAGAGAAATACGGAAAATGCCCCGGTTCAGGAACTTGCCGATTATTTCCCTGACGGCGAAAGCCATGAAAGGGGATCGTAAAAAATGTATAGAAGCCGGCGCTTCCGACTACATTACCAAACCGGTCAATACCGAACAGTTGCTGTCGTTGCTTCGTGTTTGGCTGTATCGTTGATGTATCAGTGCGTATGAGCATGCAATAGCATGGTTGAATTCTCCAATAGCCCGGATCTGCTGAAGGGTCCGGATTCCATGGATTCCAGCCAGCAAGTACTGCGTCTCGAACAGAGAAACGACGATATAGAAAATATCGAGATAATACTGTTGCTCGAGGGCGTTTATCTGCATTACGGATTCGATTTCAGGCATTATGCGCCCGCTTCGCTCAAGCGGCGCATATGGCATTGCGTACGCGAGGAAAAGCTCAATTCGATATCGGCTTTGCAGGAAAAGCTACTTTATAATCCGGCTTGTATGGAACGTTTTTTATTAATCTTGTCGATTAATGTAACGGCCTTGTTTCGGGATGTGGGTTTTTATCGCGTGTTCCGTGAAAAAATAATACCGCGCTTGCGTACCTATCCGTTTATCCGCATCTGGCATGCAGGATGTTCAAGTGGGGAAGAGGTTTATTCGCTGGCGATATTATTGCAGGAAGAAGGTCTGTATGACCGGTCGCGTCTTTACGCAACCGACATGAATGAAGTGATATTGGCTCGGGCCAGAGATGGGATTTATCCTCTGGAAAAAATGCTGGCATACGAAAAGAATTATCGGAACGCCGGCGGAAAAAGCGATCTGACGGATTATTATACCGCTCAATACGGGCGGGCAATTTTTCACGGCAGCTTGAAAAAAAACATAGTATGGTCGCAGCATAATCTGGTAACGGACGGGTCGTTTAACGAGTTTCACGTAATTTTATGCCGTAACGTATTGATTTATTTTGATCAGTCCTTACAGGCGAGAGTGCATAAACTGCTCTATGACAGCTTGATTACATTCGGTATGCTCGGCCTGGGGCAAATGGAATCGATTCGCTTCAGCCCTTATGAAACGAATTATGAAGCCATGGACAGTCTGGAGAAATGGTATAGCAAAATACGCTGACAACTATGCAATTTATTGGGATCGGGACTTCTCTGGGCGGTACTCAGGCATTGAAAATCGTGTTGCCTTTGTTGCCGCCAACTTTTCCGGCAACGATTGTGCTGGTATTCCATCGTGCGTCGGACACGAGTATCGTGCTGCCGCGTTTTCTGAAACAGCATTGCCGGATGCCGGTAGAAGAAGCGCAGGATAAAACCTTGATTCGGCGGGGGCGATTATATTTTGCTCCGGCCGATTACCATTTGCTGGTCGAGGGTAATCATTTTGCTTTAACTACCGAAGCGGAGGTATCATACGCGCGTCCTTCCATAGACGTACTCTTTGAATCGGCTGCCGAAGTTTATGGCAAAGACATGACGGGAATCATATTGACCGGAGCGGGACAGGACGGCGCCCGTGGTTGCATTGCAATAAAACGCAGCGGCGGTCTGACGATAATTCAGAGCCCGGAAACTGCGCAATGCAGCAGTATGCCTACAGCCGCTTTGGCTAGTCATGCTGCCGATATCGTGCTCGATGTAAAAAATATCGTTCCGTTTTTGCTTGAGTTGCAAAATTCAAAGGGGAGTAATAAATGCAATTAGAAGCCAAAAAAGCCAATATTCTCGTCATTGACGATAATCCGGCCAAGCGTCTGGCGCTCGTTTCCGTGCTGGAAGCATTGAATCAAAATGTCGTGATTGCCGAATCGGGGCGCGATGCCCTGCGTTACCTATTGGAACATGAATTTGCTGTTATCCTGCTGGACGTGCAGATGCCGATTATGGACGGCTTCGAAACCGCGCGATTGATACGCAGTCGTCAGCAGTCGGAATCGACGCCCATTATTTTCGTTACTGCCTATGCCCGGGGCGAAACCGATATGGTCGAGGGTTACTCGCTGGGCGCGGTCGATTTTATTTTTACCCCCATAATTCCTGAAATTCTCCGTGCCAAAGTCTCTGTGTTTGTCGATCTGTACAATAATATTCAGGTAATAAAACAACACGAAGAGCATCTTGAAACTTTGGTGGCTCAACGGACGGCCGCTCTTACAGCAGAAATTGCCGAACGCAAACAGGCGGAAGTTGCAATTCGCAAACTTTCCAGCGCCATGGAAAAAGTGGCCGATTCGATATTTATCACGGACGCCAACGGGGTGATCGAATATATTAACGCGGCGTTTGAAAATATTACCGGTTTCAGCAAAAAAGAAGTTATAGGCAATACGCCCAGAGTCATCAAATCCGGCAAACATGATGCGCAGTTTTACCAGCAAATATGGGAAACCCTGCTCAAAGGAGACGTGTACCGCAATGTTTTCATCAACCGGAGAAAAGACGGGCGGCTGTATCATGAAGCGGTGACCATTACGCCATTGGCCGACGAAAACGGTAAAATCACGCATTATATTTCTTCCGGCAAGGATATTACCGAAAGCATTCATTCGCAGGAACGTCTGCATCATCTCGCCCATCACGATGTCCTTACCGGCCTGCCTAACCGGATATTGTTCGTAGACCGGCTCAAGCACGCTCTTAAACGGGCAGAATGGCGCAAGCGGACGGTAGCAGTGATGTTCCTCGATATGGACCGTTTCAAGCTGGTCAACGATACCTTGGGCCATGAAGCAGGAGACCGCTTGTTGCAGGCGATGGCTACGCGTTTATTGGCCTGCGTGCGAGAGGGCGACACTGTGGCGCGCTTTGGCGGCGATGAATTTGTCGGTTTTTTGAACGATGTAGCAACGCCGGAAGATGTTGTTCCCATCGTCGATAAGTTCCTCGATGCACTGGCGCCGCCTTTTATGATAGACGGTCACGAGTTATTCATCAGCGGCAGCATCGGCATCAGCCTCTATCCCGACAACGGGACCGATACCCAGACGTTGATGAAAAATGCAGATATCGCCATGTATCGAGCCAAACAGCGTAGCGGTAACACCAGCGAATTTTATCGTGCGGACATGAATGCTCATGCGATGAGTCGATTGCATATCGAAACCGCGTTGCGCCATGCTCTCGACCGGGATGAATTCGTATTGCATTATCAGCCGCAGATCGACCTGGACAGCGGAGGCATTGTCGGAGTGGAAGCTTTGATTCGATGGCAGCGCAGCGAAGCAGACCTTATCTCGCCGAACGAATTCATACCCTTGCTCGAGGAAACCGGTCTGATCGTCGAAGTCGGCGAATGGATGCTGAATAATGCTTGCCAGCAGCACAGCTTATGGCAAAAAAACGGTTATCCGGATTTACGCATAGCCGTCAATATTTCCGGTCGGCAGTTCGACAGCAAAAATCTGATACATAGTTTGCAGCGTGTCATGGAAGGCGTTTCCATGCCGTCGGAATTGCTGGAGCTGGAAATCACCGAAAGCATATTGATGAAAAATGCGGATACGGACATTGAAGCTTTACAGGCGCTTAGGGCGATGGGCTTGCGTTTCGCTATCGATGATTTCGGCACGGGTTATTCTTCGCTTACTTATCTCAAACGTTTTCCGATCGATATCATTAAAATTGACAAAATATTTATCCACGACATTATCACCGATCCCGACGATGCTGCTATAGTCAGTGCCATTGTTTCCATGGCGCATAGTCTTGGAATAAAGACGATAGCGGAAGGTGTCGAAAATCAGGAGCAATTCGAATTGCTGCGCGAAACAGGGTGCGATTTCGCCCAGGGCTATTATTTCAGCGCGCCGCTATCCGTCGAACAAATGACTGAGTTCCTGTCTCAACCCCGTCCTAATGCAAACGAAGCTTATTCTAATAAAAACAATAGTAATATTGCGGCATTATGAAAAGACTTTATGAGTCTCCCTCTTTCGACCGCTTTTTTTTTACTTTAACCCGGAATCGGTAAAATAATTTCTCCGCGATTCAGTTATTAAGCTTATGATCAGTTTGTAGCGTATTCGGCTGTGAGGGGTTTTTGCGTTCAATCCATCATCGACTGTAGCTGCCAGGAGAGTGGTAATGAGTAAAAAAAACAAGGATAGTCTTATCCATATGGGGATTCCGGATGTTTCAGAGGCTGGCACGCCGGAAATCAGTTCTGTAGCTGCTTTCCTTGAACAAAATCTCGAGCGTCGGGAGCGGGCGGTAAGCGAGGATGAAGCATCTGTTGCCGGCCGGGAAAAAATCGCGAGCGCACGCGAAAATGCAAGCGTCGTGCGCGAAAACGCGACCGACATGCGTGAAACGGCGGCGGATATTCGGGAAGAAGCCGTTAACCTGCGCGAAGACGCGGCCGATTTACGCGAAAAAGTAACGCAGACGAGGGAAAACGAAACGCTGTTGCGCGAGGGCGCGGCAACGCAGCGCGAGCGTAATGTCCATTCTGCCGTAATGTTGCAGACCCAGTCTGAAGCCCAGGTCATTAAACTGCAGCAGACCGCCGAACAGTTGCTGGCCGCTACGCTGGAAACCAGGCAAATGTCGGAACAAGTCCAGTCGGCGAATCGTGCCATGCAACATTTGACTTATCATGATGCGCTGACGGATCTGCCTAATCGGCTGCTATTGCAAAAACGGCTCGAAGAAGCGATATCGGCGGCTCAGGGGCTGGAGCGGCGGTTAGCCATACTGTTTCTGGATCTCGATCAATTCAAGCATATCAATGATTCCCTCGGACCCGCGATCGGCGATCAATTGCTCAGATCGGTGGCAAACCGGCTGACGGGATCGATGGACTGCTCCGGTACGATCAGCCGTCAGGGCGGCGATGAATTCGTGGTGCTGCTGCCGACGGTCATCCAGGAGCAGGAATTAGGATTGTTTGCACAAAAAATACTTGCCGCGCTCGCTTTACCGCATCATGTCGAGGAGCTCGACCTGCATGTCACGGCAAGCATAGGCATCAGTATTTTTCCTGGTGACGGACTGGATCCAGATACCCTGATCAAAAATGCGGATACGGCGATGTATCACGCAAAGGCAAATGGCCGCAATAATTATCAATTTTTCAATAAAAGTATGAATACCCGCGCGGTCGAGCGGCAATCCATCGAAGGCGGCTTGCGCCGGGCGCTGGAAAAAGAAGAATTCGTTTTATATTACCAGCCTAACAATCTGAAGAGCGGGGGGATAGTCGGTGCCGAAGCCTTGATTCGCTGGCAGCATCCGCAACGCGGCTTGCTGTCGCCCTCGCATTTCATTGCCATCGCAGAAGATTGCGGCCTGATTTTACCGATCGACCGCTGGGTATTGCGTACCGCCTGCATGCAGGCAAAGCTTTGGCAGCAAATGGAGTTGCCGTCATGTATCGTTGCGGTCAATATTTCCGCCCCCGAATTTCGCGCACCGGATTTTCTTGATATTCTCAAGGAAATTCTGGATATTGCATCGATTGTGCCGGATTGCATCGAACTTGAATTAACGGAAAGTATTCTGATGCAAGATGCCGAAACTACCGTCGCTACCTTGCGCGCCATATCGGAGCTGGGCGTTAAACTGGCGATCGACGATTTCGGCACAGGGTATTCGAGTTTGAGTTATCTGCGCAAATTTCCTATCGACACGTTAAAAATAGATCAATCGTTTGTCAATCAAATGATCAGTAATCCCGATGACGCAGCGATTGTCAGTGCAGTGATCGGCATGGCCAAGAGCTTGAGATTGCGGGTAATTGCAGAAGGTGTTGAAACGGCGGAACAGCATGCGGCACTTTTGGGCATGAATTGCGACGAAGGTCAGGGCTACTACTTCGGTCGTCCGATGGCCGCAGTAAACTTCGAAGCCTTGCTCAAAAACGGCATATCGGTACCTGTCGGGATTGACGCTAGCACCTGCCGGTAATTATCCTGTTTGCGGAAACCGTATGATTTTCACGCCCGGCGTGCCCAATTCCTTGACGAGCAAGCGGTAGGTGTCCAGATCGAATACCGGTTCGGATTTTGCAAAAATCATTTCCTCTAGATCGGACTCGGAATCGACCGTACCCAAATGAACCCAGTGTTCAAAAATATGGATTACGGATTTATCGTTGAGCGCATTGCGTTCCTGAATACCTATTCTGCCGGAATAGGGCCAGACTTTGAGTCGATGGGACAGCATTGCCTGGCGAAATTTGAGGTAATGGATGGCTTTGGCCTGCTTTCCAGCACAAACGCCGTCACAGCGTTTTAACTGATGGGCAAAACACGCTCCAGTGCCGGATTCCAGTCCGAGAACCTGCGGGCAAAGACGATGGCGGTCGGCGATGAGTCTCAAGGCTTCCAGCGCTTGCCGTCTGGAACGGAACACACCAAAAAGTTCGCCCAGCGTTTCGGGCCGGATATCGTCTCCTTGCGCTAAGGTGACGACAGGGCGGCTTTCTGCCGAATCGGCGATGCGCCATGAATATAATTCTTTTTGCCGTCGCAACCGCCGGTTATGAATCGGCTGTCGTTCCTTGATCAGCCGCGATTCCAGCAGTAACGCGCCGAACGCGCCTGCCGTCTCGATCCATTCGATATGCCTGATTTCACGACTTATGCGCATCTCTTTGGACGCGGCATGATCGCTGCTGAAATGCGCCAGTACGCGTTGACGGATATTGATGCTTTTGCCTATGTACAATGGAAGGCTGCTTTCGCCGAAAAACAGATAAACGCCGGGTGTTTCCGGCAATTGTTCGATGAGCTCCGCCTCGATCCAGCTGGGCAGACTAGGCGGTGCCTGCAGCAGATCGTGCGCGGCGAGCGCGACCCGATCCCATCCCAGTTGAGCAGCCGCGGAATCGAGAAACGCCGCCATCATTTCGACATCCCCCATCGCACGATGACGTGCGGTACAGACCAGTCCGTGCCGGTCGATGAGGGCGTCCAGACTGTGACTGCGATGTTGCGGATAAAGCCGCCGGGAAAGTTTGACGGTACATAATACTTTCAGTCGCAGATTAATACCCATCGATCTGAATTCGTTTTTCAGAAAACCGTGATCGAAGCGTACATTATGAGCGCATAAAACCGCTCCATCGAGGAATGTCAGCAATTCTGCCGCTACCTGCCGGAATGTCGGAGCCTGGTCGACCATTTCATTCGTAATGCCGGTAAGTTGCTGTATGTACGCAGGAATCTTCGTGCCTGGATTGACTAGCGTGCGCCAGCGCGCAACTTCTACGCGATTTTCGTAACGTATCAGGGCAATCTCGGTGATGCGGTCGCGGAGCGGAGTAGCGCCGGTAGTTTCCAGATCCAGTAATACGTAGTTCGGAAGCATGATTTTGTGAGTCCGATTATTAATGACCGGCCGTACTCAATAAAAAATGGATAGTGCCGGCGTATGCATCGGGCACAACAGCCCGATTGAATCCCAGGGAAATCTGGCGGAGTCGAAAGAAGCGGATATCATTCCGGCGGAAATTATTGCATAGAACATGTGTTCAGTAAATTTTACCGGAGAGGGCTGTCTGGTCCGGAATGTTCGATAACTGCTTCCAGCCATCCCTGCTGTACTGCGAGCCGAAGCCACGCAGTAAAATCAAAATCGCTGCCCGCCAGATCGAGCGCCGTTTCGATCGGCGCCGCCGAAATTAATGCCGTAATCCAGCGGTCAGTGACTTCATCCAGTGCGACGACAGGCAGCATCAAAGATGAGTTTTCCGGCGTTCGCCAGACCAGAGCGGTCTCAGCTTGACCTGAATCGAGCATACGGCGTACTGCTGGCCAGTCCGGGTCGGGCTCTCGGTGCGCCAGAAACAAAGCGACCACAGGCCAGTCTGAACGCAGGCGGCATACCCCGTCGGCAAGCTGAAATCGCATATATTGCGGGTCTCCAGCGGCCAGCCGCCGGAGATCCTCCTCGTTCAGACGCGAATGCGCCGCGCCGGCTGCCTGCCAGATCGCCCAGTCTAGCCGCGCGCAATCGCTCAGCCACGGAAAATTTTTCAGATCCTCAAGGCGGTCAACAAAATCCGCCAGCTTTTCTCCCGCCCACGCCAAATCTCCCCGGCGGAGCGGTTCGGTACGCCAGAAGCGGGTGCATAACGAGTCGAAAGCTTCTTCGCCCAGCATCGCCAGCAAAGTAGGGAATTGCTCGCGCAAGGCATTTCGTGCATGACCCAGGCCGTTGCCGCGATATGCCGCCAGTCCGGCCTGCCATCGAGAGCCGGTCTGCCGTACGCCGGAGCAGGGCAAATCGGTGGGAGTAGGGGAAAATATGGCTGCAATCAGTTCGCGCTGACGCAGCGCTTCGCCAGCCCAATTCTCTTTGTCTGCGGGTATCGATAACTCGTTCACAGGCACGCTTTCCGGAGAGGCGGAGGAAAATTGCCGGCGCTGCCGGAAGGGAGCGTGCGTTCCGATACTGCGATTGCTTTAGCCGCTTCGTCGAGCAGCACGGTTAACGCAGGCAGTTGATCGTCCCATTCGATCAAGGTGGGCAATGCGCCGAATCGCAGCAGCGCGTAAGCATAAGCTTGCCAGACGGGATCGGACACTGGGCTCGCGTGATCGTCAATGATCAGATCCTGCTGCGCACTGAATCCGGCGAGATGAATTTCGCCTATCAGTCCGGCTGGAGCGAGACGGTGAAGCTCGTCGAGCCAGTTGCAGACCGATAGCACGGGATCCGGCTCGGCAGCATTGAGGGCATTGACGATCAGGTTGTTGATGTCGAGCAGCATGCCGCAGCCGCTACGCCGGCCGAGCTCGGCAAAAAATTCCGGTTCGGAATAATCGCACTGTGCAAAATCCAGATAAGTGCTGAGATTTTCGATCAGTATCGGACGGCGTAGCCGTTCCTGCACACGTTGAATATTGGCGCACAAAATCTCCATCGTGGCTTCCGTAAACGCCACCGGAAGCAAATCGTTGGCATGAACGATGCCTGCCTGCGCCCACGGAGCGCGGGCAAAACAGGCATGATCCGAGATACGTACCGGATCTATCCTGTCCGCCAGAGCGGCGATCTGATCCAGATGCGCTTCGTCCAGACCGCAGGCCGAACCCAGCGCCAATCCTACGCCATGCAGACTGACCGGATATTCGGTGCGCACCGCTGCGAGTACTTGAGATGCGGCATCGTGCCGATTGAAAAAATTTTCAGTGTGCACTTCCACGAAATCCAGTGGCGGACGGGTAGTCATAATTTCCCGATAGTGCGGCTGACGCAGCCCTATACCGCAAGAAAGAACGGTTTTAAGCATGAATGCTCCCGCAAAATGGGTGTCTGGTGCGGTATTGGTGACAGAGTGGCAATGGAACGACGCAAATTCCAGCCGCAAATTTCCGCATCGTTCCGTATTTGGCGCTCAGGATTTATTTTTCATGGCAGCCATTTTGGCTTTAGCCTGTTCCATGTTCATGCCTCCCAATTTGGCGC